>CBDUOF010000096.1:0-15144 GCA_965368765.1 uncultured Anaerolineae bacterium
ATCGGCGGCGCTATCGGCGTCGACAATTTCTATCACCAGTTCGATTTCGTCCTGGCTGGCGTTGAAATTATCAACGAAGGCGTTTTGGGGTTCAAAAGTCCCTTCATCAGAGCCAGCGCCCAACCCAACAAACCAGCGAACCCGAATTCTGTCGCCTGTTGTTTCTTCGGCTGGGGCTTCTTCTTCAGTTGGAGCGGCTTCTTCTTCAACGGCCGTTTCTTCTTGTGTTTCAGCAGCGGTCTCGGATTGGGTTTCTTCAACGGCCGTTTCTGTGTCGCCTCCACCACACGCTACTAGCAACATGCTGGCAATCGCAAATAGGCTGATTAGAATAAATAAACGTGACTTTTTCATTTAGAATTCTCCTCTCTTTATGGATTGGAAAGTTTTTAAGAATGACTTGTTTAAAATGGGAATCTTTGTGTACTTTTTGTTCGAAATCGACCTCCTTCATAGCACATACGGTTATTCACCTCTTTTCCAAAACTGAAAACGATCTCCGTTATTGCGTCAATATTTAGCTTTTTATTGAAAACGTTTTCAAAATATTAGCATTGAGGGAGACGATTGTCAACAGTTTTACCAGTTTACATTGAGATAATGCCCCTTATTCCCGCTTTACTTGAAAACGTTTTCAGTATACAATTGGTGTTGAAGGAGTGAGCGAATGTTAGACAATAAAAACAAAGTGACAATTCTCGACATTGCCGAAAAAGCCAATGTATCCCCCAGCACAGTGTCCCGTGTTTTGCGGAACTCAACAGGTGTTGCCAAAAATAAGCGTGAGGCGGTGATGGAGGCAGTTGCCGAACTGGATTACCGTCCCAATATTTTTGCTCAGAGCCTGGCGAGTGGGCAGTCCATGACCATAGGTGTTTTGACGCAAAATTTTGGCAGTCCATTTTATGATGGGATTTTGCAGGGGATATTGCTGGGAATGGAGGATACAAATTACTGGCCGCTCTTTGCAGACGGCCGTTGGCAACCCACCATTGAAGCGCAAGCTTTGAAACTCCTTTTAGACCGGCGTGTGGATGGCATTATTATTGTTGGGGGGCAGCTTGAGGAGGAGATGCTAAAACAAGTGGCAGAAAATTTGCCGCTGGTAGTTGCTGCTCGCGAGCTGAAATCGCTGCCCGGAAATTGCCTATTTGTAGACAACTTCCAAGCTGGCTATCGAGCAACAAAATATTTAATAGATATGGGTCATCGGGATATTGCTCATATCACTGCCCCAGTGGCTTATCAAAAAACGGTCGATGATGTTTATCGGCGGTATGAAGGGTATCAGCAGGCGTTGCGTGATGTGGGGTTAGAGGCAGACCCTCGTTTGGTTGTGGAGGGGAATTTGCAGCAGCAGTCTGGTGTGTTGGCTGTGGAGATGTTGTTATCGCGGGGACGGCCGTTTAGCGCTATTTTTAGTGCCAATGATCAAATGGCGTTTGGTGCGCGCCTGGCGCTATTTAGGCGCGGCATTCGCGTACCGCAAGATATTTCCCTGGTCGGGTTTGATGATGAAGCATCGGCAGCATACATGATACCGCCCCTCACCACAGCACGTCAGCCAGCAGATGAAATAGGAAAAATTGCCGCCCAGGCCATTTTAGAAATGATTAATGGCGGTTCACCTGAGCTGCCAACCCTTGAAGTTGAGCTAATCGTTCGCGAATCAGTGAACCGCCACCGGTAGAAAAGACGTTACACGTCCAGGTTGCGTACCTCGCTGCTGTGGGTCATGATAAACCGCTTGCGGGGGCCTACTTCGCTGCCCATGAGCATATCAAACGTTTTGTCCGCCGTGCCAGCATCTTCGATGGTCACTTGGAGCAACATCCGTTCGGCGGGATCCATCGTGGTTTCCCACAGCTGTTCTGGGTTCATTTCACCCAACCCCTTGTACCGCTGTAGGCTGTATTTCTTGCCATTCTTTTGCAGTTGTTTAAGCAAATCCTGGTTTTGGGCTTCGGTGTAGGCGTAGTGCATCTCTTTGCCTGCTTTTAGGCTGTAAAGCGGCGGCTGGGCGATGTACAGATTGCCATTTTCGATGAGTGCCGGCATATAGCGGAAGAAAAAGGTGAGCAGCAGGGTGCGAATATGGCTCCCATCTACGTCGGCGTCACACATAATGATGATACGGCCGTAACGCAAATTTTCTGCATCAAAGGTCTCGCCGATACCTGTGCCTAATGCTGAGATCATCGCTTTGACTTCATTGTTGGCCAAAATCTTGTCCAGGCGGGCTCGCTCAGTGTTTAGAATTTTGCCGCGCAGAGGCAAGATGGCCTGGAAGTGACGGTCGCGCCCTTGCTTGGCGCTGCCACCGGCCGAGTCACCTTCGACAATATACAGCTCACATTTGTTCGGGTCGCGCTCGGAGCAGTCGGCCAGCTTGCCCGGTAGGGTGAGACTTTCCAGGGCGCTTTTGCGCATAACCAGTTCACGCGCCTTGCGGGCTGCATCTCGGGCGCGGGAGCTGGTGAGGCAGCGGTCCATGATCTTTTTGGCTTCTCGCGGATTCTCTTCGAGGTAAAGGTTAAAGACATCGGCCGTGACTGAGGCCACGATGCCAGCAACCTCTGCATTCATCAGCTTGACCTTGGTTTGGCTTTCAAACTGTGGGTCGGGGTGCTTGACGCTGATGACCGTGGTCAATCCTTCGCGCGTGTCGTCGCTGGAGAAGTTATTATCTTTTTCTTTTAGGAAGTTGTTTTTCCGGGCGTAAGAGTTGATAACGCGGGTAACGGCCGTTCGAACCCCAGTTAAGTGGGTTCCACCGTCTGGCGTATGGATGGTGTTCGCAAAGGCGTACTCAGAGATTGCAATGCCACCCGTGTATTGCAGCGCCACCTCGACCTGAATGCCATCGACCTCTTTTTGATCGTAGACTGGTGCATGAATTGGTTTGCGGTTGCGGTTGAGGTAACGAACGAATGATTTCACGCCACCCTCAAAATAAAAACTCATCTCACGGGGGGTAGACGGCCGTTCGTCGCGTAGTTTCAAAAAGACGCCGCTCGTTACAAAGGCCATCTCGCGGAAGCGATTTAACAATGTTTCAAAGCGGTAGGTGGCTTCAGCTTCGAAGATAGATTCATCAAACCTAAAATGGGTGGTGGTCCCCGTTTGTTCACCCTTTGCCAGCTTGCCAATCTTCTTTACCGGGGCATCCGGCAGGCCACGCTGGTACCGCTGCTGCCAGACCCCGCCTTCTCGTCGAACGGTCACGACCATCCAGTCTGACAAGGCGTTGACTGCCGCTGCGCCGACGCCGTGCAGGCCACCTGACACTTTATAAGCATCGTTGTCAAATTTACCACCGGCATGAAGCGTGGTGTGGACCAGCTCCAGAGCAGATACTTTTTCGGTCGGATGCAGGGCCACCGGAATACCAACGCCATCATCCTGAACGCTAATGCTGTTGTCGTCGTGAATTGTCACTTCAATACGGCCGCATCGTCCGGCCAGCGCTTCATCGATGGAGTTATCAACAATTTCATATACCAGGTGATGCAGCGCCTTGACATCGGTGCCGCCAACGTACATACCGGGGCGACGGCGAACGGCTTCCAGACCCTTGAGGACCTGGATGCTGCTGGCATCATATTTTCTTTCCGCTTCGGTTTTCTTTGCCATGTAATAATCCTTAAAAACTCACAAATTTCCTAGACGACGCAGTTGGTTTGTGCTGCGAAACCTATGTAATCTGAAGTTGATATTTATAGGGGAAATTAGGCTTTTATTGCCTCGATTTACGAGACATAAGTATACCACATTTGTTCTAAGCGGGGTAGTAAAACAAATGGCGGATTGGGGAGGAAACGGCCGTCATCCGCTTCTTGCCTCGGCTCTTACTGGAACAGCAAAACGTGGTCTGTTTTGCCTGCCATAAATGAGATAATTGATGGAACCGGCCATCGCCGAACGACTGACGCAATTGCGTCAGTCGCTCGGTTACAGGCTGAAAATATTGGAACAGGTCTCAACGCTTATAGACCCTCAGTGAGGATCATCCTGCGCGCCTGCGGCCTTTTTGCGCTGGCTGAGCCAGGCCACAATGAGGGCTAGTAAGAAACCGCCGCCCAGGGCGCTGAGCCATATTCCCCACGGAGTCCCGGGTGCATCCATCACTTCGGCCTCGCTCTCGTGGGCTTCGGCTTCGGCGGTCGCCGCTGGTTGGTCGACTGTCTCGCCCACTGCATCTACATCTGAGTCGGATTCAGCTTCGCCACTGTCCGCAGCGGCCGTTTCTTCACGAATCAACTCAGGAACGGCGACGCTGCCCTGTGGCAGACGAAAGACAGCCGCTGTCCAGGCCGGAACGGTGAACGTGCCGCTATCGCTCTCAAAAGCGGCCGTTTTCACCACTGTGTCCACGGAATTCTGCTGGACAGGGTGTAGTGCCAATGGGAGGCCCGCAACGGCCGATTCTGTAAAGTCAATGGTGTCTGGTGTGGCGTTAAACAGCACGACTATCATGTCGGCATTGGGATCGATATTTTCGCCTGTCAGGTCGCTGATGCTCATCACGATGAGACCCGGGATTTGCTCGGTGCCTGTGTTGTGGAACTGAAGCTGGTTTTGAATTTGAACGGCCGTTTGCAGCCGGAGCAGCGGTGACTCTGCTCGAATTTGCAGCAGTTCCCGATAGGTGACGCGGGCAAACGCAATGTCTTGCGGCGTAGGCGCCAGGTCTGGATTGGCGAGCAAAGGCTGCATTGTTGGCCACATGCTTTGGTTGTCGGCTGATGGGGGCAGCCCGATTGCCCAGTTATTGCTTTGGTACGTGAAGTCAAGCCGATTGAACCAATCCCCAGAGTTGTAGCTGTTGCGGTCTAGTGACTTGGAACGTAACAAATCGTCCCCGGCCTGGAAGAAGGGAACCCCCTGGCTAAACATCACAATTGCGTTCCCCAACGTCTGCATTCTGGCGCGAACGGCCGTATCCGTATCTAGCGGCGCTTTGTACTGAATAATGTCAAACAACGTCTCATTGTCATGTTTAGAGATGTAGACAATTTGTTCTTGTGGATCGGCCGTGTAACCCGCTGGCGAACCATTGTACAAAACTTGACTTCCGCTGACCGTCTCTCCACGTGAATTGATAAAGGTAAAATCACTCAGATTACCGGCCAGGCCAACCCGGATAATGTCCATAAAGTTTTCTAATTGTGCCAACTGCTCCGTGGGGCTGCCCTGATCGGTTTCATTGGGGTAAACATAGAGGCCATTCAGGAATCCCTGTTCGGTTTGGCCGCCAAATGGACTGCCACCGCGTGCCGCATCGCGCAGCCGGTCGCTAAACGTGCCGATGCCGGTTCCTGCCATGTTGAACTGCGTTGCATTGATACCTCGCGCATTGTCCGCCACTTCGCCAAAGTTCCAGCCTTCGCCGTAAACGAAGATATTTTTGCCATCCACACCATGCTCTTCCAGCGTGAGGGCGTCCAGCGCGGCACGCACGGCGAGCATATCATCCTTCATATGGTGGCCCATCAGGTCAAAGCGAAAGGCATCGATTTTGTAAGCCACGGCCCAGGTCACGACAGAATCCACCATCAACTTGCGCATCATGTTGTGTTCTGTGGCCGTGTTTTGGCAGCAAGTGCTTGTCTCCACGCGACCCGTGCTGTTTAGCCGATGGTAATAGCCTGGCACAATACGATCCAGCACCGATTTATCGTCTTGGCCACTGTCACTTGTATGGTTATAGACCACATCAACGACGACGCGTAAGCCAATCTCGTTCAACGCCTGTACCATTTCACGATATTCGATAATACGGTTAACCCCTTCAGGATTGACTGCGTAGCTGCCTTCTGGAACCGTGTAATGGAATGGATCGTACCCCCAGTTAAACGGGTCCTGGTCGCGGACAGCTGAAATCAGGGCTTGCTGCTCTTCGGAATCGGCAGGCAAACTGGTCAGGTCGGCAAACGACGGTGTTGTCCAGGTCGACTTATCTTCATCAATAGTGGCAATATCAAAGGTGGGCAGCAGATGCAGATGGGTCAGCCCTGCCTGGGAAAGTGCTGCCAGGTGCTGCATCCCGTTGGATTCCAGTTCGGCAAAGGCGAGATAAGTGCCACGCAGGTGTTCCGCTACGCTGCCATCATTTACGCTAAAGTCGCGCACGTGCAGCTCATAAATCACGATATCTTCCGGGGCAGCAATGCCGGGCTTGACAACCTCGCTCCAACCCTCTGGCATGGTGGTGGCGTCGGTCAGATCTACAATTTGGCTGCGGCTGCTGTTGGTCGCCAGGCTAAAAGAGTATGGGTCGGTCACAAGATTGGTTTGCACGCTACCTTCTGCGGGCACGTAAACCGTCACCTCGTAGAGATAATATTTTCCAACCCAGTCCGCTTCACCCTCAATGGACCAGATGCCGCTGCGTGGCGTCGGGCGCATGGTTAGAATTTCGGCTTCACTGTTGGGATTGGCATCATCAAAAAGATGTAGTCGCACCTGGCGGGCTGTGGGTGCCCAAACGACCAATGTAGGCAGGCCGTTGCTAAATGTCACGCCTAATTCACCGTCATAAGGATAAAGATCATCCAGGGCTCCCGCTGTTTGCAGCCCGGCTGCGTTTACTATTTGGCCACTTTCGTCCTGGGCAGAAATAGCGATTTGTCCTTTTAGCGCCACGCGTGCGACACCAAGATCATCTTCGCTGAATTTGAGGGCGGTGAAGTTGCGCAAATGAGGGAACTTAGCTGCGACAGCTTCACCCAATCCATTTGGCTCTACCGTCAACGGCACGGCCTCACCACCAGAAATTCCATCAAAACCAAGCGAGAATGCACCTCCGGCAGGATCATAATGGAAGAAGTATTGGGTGCCATCAGCTGGTTCAATATTCCAGGCTATCGTGTCGTGTGTTACCCAATAAGCACTGCGTTCGTTGATGTTGCCCTGAATGCCGCCAGAGCCAACGGAAATATTCAATAGATTGCTCCTTGAATCGTAGGTGAAGGTAACGAGGGTGTCGTCTTCTAAAACGCTGAACGGAATGTTTGCGCCGTCCAGGGCGCCGCCTTCGCCGTAATTCACATCCCAGCTCTGATTGTGCGCTACTTTGGCTTCATATTCGCCGACGGGAATGCTGACGGTTTGGAAGGTGAACACGCCGTCGCCATCCGGGTCTTGAAGCCAGGAGCGCAGGCAGCTGGGCATCCAATCTTCGCTGCAGCCGAGTTCGCTTTGGAAGCTGCCCGGCACGTTTGCAATCAGATTGTTGGCGTTGTCGGCCACCCAGCCTGTTTGATTGTCGAAAAAGAAGTTGACGGTGCGATCTTCCTCCAGGACGAGCGGGATGTTAGCACCACCTTGTCCGGCATCTTGGCCAAAGTTCACGTCCCAGCTGCCATTGAGAGCAACCTTGTACTCATACGCTCCGGCGGGAATGTCGAAGCTGCCAACCCAGAGCTGGTCTTCCTCGCTGAACGTAAGAGCCGTATTGGCACAACCCGGGTCCCAGTCGCCTGCACACCCAAGCACCGACTGGATGGTGCCAGGGATGACGACACTGTCTGGGAAGGGAGCAGCTGCTGGCGGCAAATCGCCGCCACTGCCGCCTGTTTGCGCCGGTAAATCAGCGGGCAGATCGTCGCTGGCTTCGACGGTGAGCAGTTTGGAGGTGGGATCGAAGCTAAAGAGGACGGCTTGGGCTTCACCCACAGTGAAGGGAATGTTGCCCCCATCGAGTTCACCATCCAGGCCGTAATTCTCCTCCCAGCTTAGGTTGAAGGCGACTTTGGCTTCATAGTCGCCTGGTGGAATGGCAGCCGTTACAAAGGTGTAAACGCCGTCGCCATTCGGGTCTTGCAGCATTGAGCGCAAGCAGTCGGGTGCCCATTCGCCGGGGCAGCCGATTTCATCCTGAAAGTTGCCAGGTACGCTGGCGATGAGGCTGTTGACGCTGTCGCTGACCCAGCGTGTTTTGTGGTCGTACCAAAAGGTGACGGTGCTGTCTTCGGCCAGTTCCAAAGGAATGTCTGGGCCGTAATACTCAGCATTCAAACCGTAGTTATCATCCCAGCTGCCGTTGAGTGCCGCTTTGTAGGTGTAGCTGCCAGCTGGCAGGTCAAAGGTGCCTAGCCAAAGGTCATCTTTGGGGTTGAACGTGAGCTGGCTTTCTTCGCAGGTCGTATTCCATTCGCCAGAGCAGCCTATCAGCGGCTGTAGGGTTCCGGCGATGGTGACGCTGTTTGGTGAGGGGAGGCTGGCGGGGTCGTCTATTTGGGCTGAAGCGGTAACGGCCGTTACCGCGAGTCCCAATAAAATGATTAGAGTAAGGCGTATTTTTTCTCTCATGGCGTCTCCAACATGTGGCATACAGTATCTTTGGGTATTGCCTCATTTTACGACAAACCGAAACGGCCGTCATCAGTTGCGCATGCAGCTAGTTTGGTTATGAAAATCTGAAGGAGATGCGGTTGGATTAAGTAGGAATTGCCGGGGAGGGGCTTTGCAGCAGGGCGGTAGCAAGCTGCGCCATGTCTACTGGTTTACTGATATAATCATCCATGCCCTCGTCCAGGTATTTCTCTCGATCCCCGCTGAGGGCGTTTGCGGTCATAGCGATAATAAATGGCTGCTGTTCAGCTGGCCAGTTTTCACGAATAAAATGCGTCGCCGTGACGCCATCCATCTGTGGCATTTGTACGTCCATCAGCACGACGTCATAGGTTTGACGGTGCAACGCATCGATGGCTTCCTGGCCATTGCCCGCGACGTCGGCACGATAGCCCATCCGCTCTAACATACGCAGGGCAACTTTTTGATTGATGAGATTGTCCTCGGCCAGCAGGATGCGCAGAGGGTGCTTCTGGCCAGCCAGCATCGTAACAATTGGCGGAGGTTGTACCGCATCTTCAGCACGAGCAACGGCCGTTTCCCCTTCGCTCAACAGTTGAATTAGCACATCGTACAGCTGTGATTGCTTGGCCGGTTTTACCAGATGGGCGTTAAACAGACGGCCGTCGCTGGTCTCCTTGTGTATACCCAGCGATGTCAATAAAACTATGGGTAAGGCAAAAGCATCATGCTGCTGCCGAATTTCAACCGCAAGCTGACGGCCGTTCATCTCTGGCATTTGCATATCCAAAATGGCCAAATCGTAGGCTGCACTTTCATCTGCTAACAGGGCTAGCGCTTCCTCAGCCGAGGCTGCCAATGTCGGGAACATATTCCATGACTTTGTCTGTTCTGCCAGGATGATACGGTTGGTTTCATTGTCATCCACGATCAAAACTTGTTTGTTGGCGAGATGTGGCTGGTTGTTGACTAAAAAGGCAGGCTGAGCAAAGGGGGCAACGGCCGTTGTGATGGTAAAGTGGAATGTCGACCCCTTGCCGGCCGCGCTTTCCAGCCACATGCTGCCTCCCATTAAAGCAGCCAACTCCTTGCTAATGGCTAAACCCAGGCCTGAACCGCCAAATTTTCGTGTCGTGGACGAGTCAACCTGACTAAACGATTTGAATAAACGATCTTGATCCTTTTTAGATATGCCAATGCCCGTGTCCTTGACGGTAAAATGGGTGCGCGTTTGGCCATCTTCAACCACCTGGCTGTCAACAAAAAGGACCACTTCACCTTCGTGCGTAAATTTGATTGCATTGCCTAACAAATTCACCAGGATTTGTCGCAAACGCGTAACATCGCCCATTAGCGTAGAGGGCGTTTTGTGATCGATGTAGTAGGCCAGTTCCAGACCTTTATCTGCAGCCTGTGCCGCCAACAAATCAAGTGATTCTTCTACAACGCGACGAATGTTCAGCGGCTGAATTTCCAACTCCAGTTGGCCCGCTTCAATTTTGGAAAAGTCCAATATGGCATTGATTATGGCTAACAAATTGTCGCCACTATTGCGGATAATTTCCACAAAGTCTCGCTGATCGGCGGAAAGCGGGGTATCCAGCACGAGTCCGGTCATGCCAATAATACCATTAAGCGGCGTCCGAATCTCATGGCTCATGTTGGCCAGAAACTCTGACTTAGCTTTTGTCGCGGCTTCGGCTAACTCTTTGGAAACGGTGGTCTCTTGCAGCTGCTTAATGGTTGAAGTTAGGGCCAGCTGGTGGCTATCTGCCTGGGCGAGGGCCAGCCGAAAATTTTGCATGACCAGATGGGTAAAAACTCCTACCAAGACGAGAGCAATTGTGGGTGCAACTAGGGCGTTTTGGGAGTTCGTCAGCGATGCGCCTTGAAGGGTGGCTACATAGCCAGCGCTTTCTCCAAAATAGACCATAACCAACCCCAAAACGGCCGCGAAGCCAAAGGCGATCGCTGTACGTGTCCCCAAGATGGCACCCGCAATGAAGACAATAGTGACCAGGAATATGGGACCGCCTCCCTGTAAACCGCCAGAAAACCAGATAGCTGTCATCGTAATGACAAAGATGTAGGCCATATATGAGGTCGCACTTAGCCTCACGTATCCCTTCTTGTTTAAAACGAAGGCAATGAGCTGCCCAACGAAGCTAAAAATGAGGATCGGCAGATTGCCTGGCTCTACCATGACCATGATTATCATGCCAAGCAGCGTCAGTATTACTGAAGCAAGCAAGATAATGTGGAACATTCTTGCTGTCCGATTTTTTTCCTGATTAAGGTAGTGAGGGTATGTTAGCAGCCCAACCAATTTATAGCGCATGTTTTGGCTTGTCACCTGGCTTCCGCAAATACAATGATATTAAAACTTCCTGTAGCTTACGGAATTACCTATTGAGCGACAATTGGATAATCGTACTATCAATCTAATTGGGCAGCATGGCTTTTTGGGTATTTTGCCGCTCCCGATTACAATTCATCTCTATGGTAGTGCGCACAGAGTGGCGATTTCGCCAGCAGTCCCCGCAGTTTGAAGTGCAACAAAAACGGCCGCTTTCCCTGAACAGCCGCTGGATTATTGGCTTATTAACGGCCGTCTATCTCTTTTGGCTGCTGGTGAGAGCCGTCAGTCAACCGGCGTGGGTGACCCAACTGCCGCCCTTGCTAACTGAACTGATGCGGCTGGGGGAAATTGGCTGGTTGGCCACGCTGCTTTTGTTGTGGGGGCTGATTTGGTGGCGGGGGCACCAGGAGCTTAGCCAACCGCTCGAACCGCTCAGCCTGGAGCAGTTGTATAATTTACATCCGGCAGATTTTGAGCGGTATGTGGCTCGCCTGTTTCGGCAAAAGGGCTATCGCGTCAATTTGCGTGGACGGAGTGGCGATCTGGGGGTTGATCTGGTCGTGATTCGTACGGGCGGCAAGCGGGCGATTGTGCAGTGCAAGCGGTACCGGAACGCAATCGGGCCAGATATTGTGCGGGAACTGTACGGCACCTTAATTCATGAAGGCGTCTCCCATGCTTTTTTAGTGACGACCGCCACCATCTCCGATTCAGCTAGAAGCTGGGCGCAGGGTAAGCCAATGACTTTAATTGATGGCAATACACTGGTCGAGATTGCGCAGTCGTTAGGACTGCCTCCACTTAGCTCCAAGACCCTCCAATGAGAAACGCTGAAAAAACACGCGAAACGTACCAGAAGATTGCTGCCGCCTATGCCCAGGCGCAGCAGGATCGTGGTCCTCTGGCGCGCCAGATCGCCAAGTTTGCGGCGTTGGTCAAGCCGGGCGGCTTGGTATTGGATGTGGGTTGTGGGCCGGGGATGGATACGGCCGTCTTCCTTCAGCATCATCTCGCCCCGGTTGGCCTGGATTTTAGCCATGAAATGATGCGCACGGGGCGGGAGTCGTACGGCATCCAGCTGCCGTTTGTGCAGACAGATATGCGCCGCTTGCCGCTGGGCTGCATGGCAGACGGCATCTGGGCATGTGCCTCACTGCTTCATCTGGATCGCGTCGAATTGTTGCCAACACTGCGTGAATTTCATCGCGTGCTGCACCCAGGTGGCATTTTATACCTGTCCGTAAAGCTGGGTTCCGGGGAAGGCTGGGCGCCGACGGCGTATGGCCAACCACTGCCTCGCTTCTTTACCTACTGGCGGCCGGAAACGTTAGACCCTGTGCTGGAAACGGCCGCTTTCGACAGCATCGACGGGTGGCAGGAGCAGGGGGAAAAAGATGCCTGGCTTGTGCGATATGCCCGTAAGCGGGAGCTCGCGTTATGAATTTGGCTGCCTACAATCTGTTCACGGAAGCATTATGCCAAAAGCTGGACGATGACTCACGTGTGCTGGGGGTTGTCGCCCTTGGCTCTATGGCTCAGCAAGATACGCAGCCTGACGAATGGTCTGATCACGACTTTTTTGTGATAACGATTCCCGGCGTGCAGGAAGATATGCGGCAAGATTTATCGTGGCTACCCTGGGCAGACACAGTGCTATTTCACTTTCGGGAGACAGAACATGGGCTGAAGGCGCTGTACCCGGGCGGCCATTTGATAGAGTTTGCCGTTTTTACGGAAGATGAGCTGCAACTGGCCAGACTCAATCGGTACAGGGTGCTTTTAGACAAGGCGGCGCTGGTTGCCAAAATTGGCCAACTGGAAGTGGAAACCAACGATTTTGTGATGCAGACGCACAGTACGCCGGAGCGTCGCTTTGCAGAACTGTTGATGAATTTGTTGGTAGGTGTTGGTCGCCAGGCGCGTGGCGAGCAGTTAAGCGGCGGCCAATTCATTAGGACTTATGCGCTTTCCCATCTGCTGCAACTTCTGGCACAATTCCTTCCGGCAGAGGACGGACATCTGCTGGATAATTTAGATCCTTTCCGTCGCTTTGAGCAGGTTTATCCGGCACTGGGCGCAGAGATTAACCAGATTTTGACAATGCGTACGCTGCTGGCAGCGGCAGGATTGCTTGCCGTTGCGGTGCGGGAATTACGGCCGTATATTCGCCCATTCCCGGAGGCGGCCGTTGCTGAAGTGCAGGGCATGATTAATAAAGCAATACAGACTTAATAAGGAGCTGAATCGTTCGTGACACACTTAACCATCTTACTAATGCGCCACGGCCAAACCGATTGGAACAAAGCGGGACGCTGGCAGGGCCATGCCGATATTCCGTTGAATGAAACCGGGCAGCAACAGGCCGCAGCCTTGTGTGAGCGGCTGCAGGGGTGGTCAATTGATGCGGTTTACACCAGTGATTTACAGCGCTGCGTGGAAACGGCCGTTCCACTGGCCACGGCGCTAGGAATAAAGCCGACGCTAGCCCCCGTTTGGCGTGAGCGTGACGTTGGCGACTTTAGTGGCCTGACCGGGGAGCAAGCTCGCCAGCAATACCCAGATGTGTGGAATAAAGCCTCACGCGGCATGGTGGACCCGCCCAACGGCGAACCCTTTTCTGCCGTGCAGCGTCGCGCCTGGCGCGCCTTTGAAACGGTGGCTGACGCCCATAATGAAGGTACGGTGGCGGTGATTTCACATGGTGGATTGCTCCACGCGCTGTTGGCGCAAGTGATGGGGATCGATCCGGAAGTATACGGCCGTTTCTCCATGCGTGGCAACACGGGCCTAAGCGTCATAGAAGTTAATTCACGCGGGCCTGTGGTGACCCGGCTGAACGATACCAGCCATTTAGAAATTGAAGATTGATTCAAAATTACCGTAAGTCATAAAAGGAATTATGAATGATAACCAGCCCGTCTACTCCCATCTGGGACAAAATCGATGCCCATATTGAAGAAAATATTGATTACTGGATAGAGCAAATGGCGCGAATTTGTGCGCAACCAAGCGTCTCGGCGCAAAATGATGGCATCACAGCGTGTGCCGAATTGGTCGCCACCATGCTGCGGGAACAGGGCTATCAAGCCGAAGTCATGCCATCAGATGGTTACCCGGTGGTGTACGGCGAGGGTAACGGCCGTTCCGACAAAACCCTTCTCTTTTATCTTCATTATGATGTGCAGCCCGCTGAGCCGCTGGAGCTGTGGGACTCGCCCCCGTTTGAGCTGACGGAGCGCGACGGCAAACTATACGCTCGCGGTATTAGCGATGACAAAGGGCACATTATTTGCCGTCTAGCGGCGCTCGCCGCCGTCAAGGAGACGCTGGGCGAACTGCCCTGCAACGTCAAGTTTATCATCGAAGGGGAAGAGGAAATTGGCAGCCCCAATATGCCTGCCTTTGTGGAGAAACATCAGGCCAAGCTGGCTGCCGATGCCTGCATTTGGGAGTTTGGCGGTGTTGATCACGACGGCCGTCCGAGCCAGGCGTTGGGAATGCGTGGCATTTGTTACGTGGAACTGTCGGTACAAACGGCCGTGATGGATGCACATTCTGGCATGGCGGGTTCCATTTTTCCTAATGCCGCCTGGCGGCTCACCTGGGCGCTCAGTACGCTCAAAGATCAAAACGAGCGCATCCTGATACCGGGCTTCTATGACAATGTGCAGCCGCCTAGCCCGCGTGACTTGGAGATGCTGGCGGCGATGCCTTCAGAAGCGGATAATCTTAAGGAGATGTTCCAGATAGACGGCTTTTTGCATGGCATGACGGATGAATTGGAATTGAAGAAAACGGCCGTCTTCCAACCAACCTGCACGATTTGTGGGCTGACCTCGGGCTACCAGGGGGCGGGCACAAAAACAGTGCTGCCGGCGCACGCAAGCGCCAAAGTGGATTTTCGGCTGGTGCCTGACCAGTCACCGCAAGAAGTCGTGGCGAAGTTGCGGGCGCATTTGGACGAACAGGGCTTTGAAGATGTGCAGATAACGCTTCACGGCGGGGGCCGACCGGCCAAAGTTGATCCGGATGATCCCTTTGTGCGGTTAACTAATGAAACAGCAGCGGCCGTTTACGGCAAAGAACCCAATGTTGCCCCGATGATTGGTGGCAGCGGACCCAACTATCCGTTTATCCACACGCTTGGTTTGCCGCTCGTGGCTGCAGGTGTTGGCTACCCCGGCAGCCAGGTTCATGCTCCCAATGAAAATATGCGCCTCGATTACTTCCTGTTAGGCACGAAGCATACGGCTCGCATTATCGAGCAGTTTGCCCAGGAGTGATATGTGGTGAGTTAGTAAAGCTCAATCACGTTTCACGCATCACCTTTTTATTTATCGTACGGTGCAAAACGGGCGTCTCCTGCACAAGAGACGCCCGTTTTGTCTGTCAGAGAAACATATTATTTAGAGGTGCTTCGTTACGGCCGTGATACCGTAATGGTCGTGCCATTACTGTCGCCATCCGGG
>CBDUOF010000097.1:0-15044 GCA_965368765.1 uncultured Anaerolineae bacterium
TGAGATTAGAGATTACAGATTTGAGATTGGGTTGTTACCAATTTCTGTTAAGATACGGGCATGATCAAACGGTGGGGGCTGCTGATTTTGTTATTCTTGCTGGGCTGTGGAGCGGAACGGCCGTTCCTGCCAACCGTAACGCCAATGTCCACTGCGACAGCCACTCCCTCTCTGGCACCAACTTCAACCGCTACCCAGACGGCCGTTCCCACAAACACCCCGACGACAACCCCTTCTCCCACCGAAACGCCCCTGCCTACCGCCACGCCCCGACCGACCAACACGCCGCAGCCAGAACCAATTACGGAGACGGTCGCGCCAGCCTTGGAACCTGTTGCTGTTACCCGCCAATCCACGGTGGAGCGGTGGCAAAACGTGGTCGAATACAGCTTCTACAGCCCATCGCGTGAGCAGGACATTTTGTTTACTATTTACACGCCACCCGGGTATGCGCAATCAACCCAACGCTACCCAGTGCTCTACTTTTTGCACGGCAGCCAGGGGAGCCACATCCTGTTTTGGAATGCCATTACGCGCGAGGTTGAAGCCGCCAATGGGGATGCCGGCGGCTGGATTTCAGAGCTGATCGAGACGGGACAGCTGCCCCCCTTCATCATCGTTGCTCCCAATGATACGGCTGGTGGCTGGGGCAGCACCAATGAAGTGATGGTGACGCAGGAACTTGTTCAGGCGATTGATGGTAACTGGCGTACGATTGCGGCTAGAAACGGCCGTTCCCTGGCGGGCTTTTCCATGGGCGCAGCTGGCGCAATGGACTATCCGGCAAAGCATCCAGACCTTTACTGTAACACCATGCTCCTGGCAGAAAGCTCTGGTGATGAAAACAATCCCGTTTGGGCGCAAAACCAGGCGGCTGTTTTGGCCAGCGGTTTGGAAGTTGGCTTGGCGGTTGGTGAACTGGATACGCGGGCCGTTGCCGCGACAACGGCCGTTCAGCAAATCCTTACCGAGCTCAACATCCCCCACCAGGTACAAATTGTCCCGGATGTTCTCCACAACTTTGGGCAGCTGTACAATCAGATCGGCGTTTGGGCGCTACAATTTCACGCGGCCTGTTGGGACCTGGCTGATTCTTAAAATGCCGCCTCGATTAGCGTCACGGCTTTGCCTATCCCGTCTTCTTCCCGAATCATCCCCCCCAATTTTGCTGCCTTTTGCCGCATCGTCTGGTTCGAAACGGCCGTATCAATCGCGGCTGCCAGATTGTGTTCCGTGAGCTTGTGGCGCGGAAGCGCCCGTGGCCCAACCTCCAGCGACGCCACCCGCTGCCCCCAAAATGGCTGGTCGGCAAAGTGCGGCACCAAAATAGACGGAATGCCGGCTCGCAATCCCGCCGCCGTCGTGCCTGCCCCACCATGATGTACGACCGCAGCCATTTTGGGAAAGAGCCAACCGTGCGGGGCAGCCGACAGCTGCAAAACGGTTTTGGGAAGCGCCATTTGCCCCAGCCCTGCCCAGCCAGAAAGCAAAATAGCTCGCTGGCCGCTCATTTGCACCGCCTCCAGCACAATTTCATTCAGTCGCTGCGGCTTACGCCCAGTCATGCTGCCGAAGCCAATAGCGACAGGTGGTGCCCCGGCTGCCAAAAAGTCTAACAGCTCGCCAGGCGGCTGCCACCGCGCGGTCTCATCTAAAAACCAGTAGCCAGCCGTGTGGAAGTTGCGCGGCCAGTCGCCAGGATGAGGCACAACGTGCCGACTGTAGCCGTGGATTATTGTCATTTTTTGCCGGTCGGCGCGATTCTGCCGCGATGTTTGCGCAGGCAGCCCAATGAGTTCGGTGCGAACCCGATTGGTCATATCGCCGTACAGCTGCCAGGCGGCCGTTTCAATAAATAGCTTGCCAAAAAAGTAGTTGATCCAGCTAATGCGCTTGGGTAGGGGGGCGTTGAGGAGGGTACGGCCGTCGTTCGTAGTAAATAGCGTGGGCTGCAGCGGCATACTGACGTGCGGAATGCCCAGCTTTTCTGCGATTCCCACGGCATACACATCGGATGTAAAGCTGCTAATGAGCAAATCGCTGCCCTGGCAGGCTTCCCAGGCCGTTGCGGCAAAATTCATGCCGTGCTTTTTGAGCAGTTTGCGCATGATGCGCAGCTCTTTCACTGGATTGTGCCCCTTTTCTACCCAGTCCCGTCCGCCTTCGCTGGCCATTATCGCCTGCATGTCAATCTGCGTTGGGACAGGGATAAGGCCGTGCTGCTGAATCCAGTCTGCAAAATTAGCTCCTGCGATCAGGCGCACTGTGTGGCCGCGCTGGCGCAGCGCTTTTCCTACGGCCACCGCGGGCTGCACGTCTCCCCGCGTACCGTAAGCAATAAATGTGATCACGCTCATGAGGGCAATTCTATGTGGTTGTTGGCTGGTGGCAAGGCGTGATTAGATGGCAGGAACGAGAAGGAATAACGTTTATCGGAAGGCACTGGCGTGGCTGGCTAAATTTATAAAAAGTCGTTACCAGACGACAGAAGCCTTCAAGACTTTTGTCCTCTCACCGGCACTGCCTTAAACCAGATTCCGCAGCGCCATGATTGCGCCGAAGTGCAGCCCTTCGTGGTATAGATTGAAGGTGACGGCATCGTTGAAGGTGGGCAGGTCGAACTTTGTCGTGGTGGTGTAGGGCGTGTAGGTTTGAAATAGCTTGGCGGCGGCATCGGCGGCCATTTTTGTGGTAGATTCAGTAAGGAGCGTACGCAGTTCGGCCATGTCGGGCGGGGATTTCCAGTCGGCGGGGGAGGTGCCGGGGGAAAATTGGGCAACGTGGCTGCGGCTGGTGAGCGTGTCTAGCCCGGACAGCCGATAAATGAGCGACTGCTGCACCACAATGAGATGTCCCAAATTCCAGGCGATGTTGTTGTCGAAGCCAGCGGGCATCGCCAGCATCTGCTCATCTGACAGCGTGCCAAGCACGCGCTCAATATATGTCCGGTTGCGCTGAAAAATGCCTAATGATTCCATGTAGTCTCCTAGTGAACCGCTTGGCGAGTCATATTGCGACTGTAGCATAAACGGTCATGGTGGGCGAACGGCCGTTTGCCAACGCCCCTTCCCACAGCTACACTCACGCCATGTCATTGTTAAACGGCCGTTACGTACACATTCTTTTTCTCGATGGCGTGGGACTGGGCGGGGCCGATCCTGTCGTCAATCCATTTGTCACGGCCAGGCTGCCCCATCTTACAAACCTGCTGGGGGACAGTTGGTTCCTGACCCAGCAACCGATCATTACTCAGCGAGCCAGCCTGGTGCCAACAGATGCCAATCTGGCGATGCCCAACAAGCCGCAAAGCGCCACCGGACAGGCCACCATCCTCACCGGACGCAACGTGCCCCAGCTGGTAGGCGAGCATTACGGCCCCAAACCAAACCCGGCCGTGCGAGAAGTCATCGAGCAAGGAACCCTGTTTCAGGAAGTGGTGGATGCTGGCGGGCGCGCAGCGCTGATCACGCCGTACCCTCAGGGCTACTTCGATGCCGTGGAGCGGGGCAAGCGACTGCTATCGGCCGTGCCGCTGGCGGCTACCGAAGCTGGATTGCCTCTCATGAACGCGGATGATCTGCGAAACGGCCGTGCCGTTAGCCCCGGCTTTACTGGCCAGGGCTGGCGCGATCATCTAGGCTATGCAGATATTCCGCTGCTTACTTTGGATGAAGCCGGGCGGCAAATTGCCCAGGTTGCCCGCAGCTATCAGTTCAGCTTCTTCGAACATTGGCCTAGCGACAGGGCAGGGCATCGCGGCCCGTTAACCGACGCTGTTTCCCATTTAGAGATGATCGATGCCGTGCTGGGGGGGCTGCTCGCCGCCTGGGATGATGATCGGGGCCTCCTTATTCTCACCAGCGATCACGGCAACATTGAGGAGAAAGACCAGCGGCAGCACACCCGCAACCCCGTACCGACACTCCTGGTTGGCCGAGATCATGCCGCGCTGGCACCCGAAATAAGCGATCTGCGCGATATCGCCAAAATCACTCGCACCGTTTTGGATTTGCCGATACCCTTCTACGTGTAAGCTTTGTTGTAATTGTTTATGCGTACGTTAAGGTGCGTATCGCCTCCAAAGGACTGCATTCTGGAAATCTCCATTCAAAGCAATCCTTAGGACTGGTCGATAAAAACAAGCATCAACCAAAAGGATTTTTTATGACTATCACTTCAGAAAAATATCGTGAAGCACTGCGTTACTTTCCAGCAGGCGTCACCATTGTTACCATTAAATCTCCCAGCCAAGAGACCCCACACGGCTTAACTGTGTCGGCGTTTGCCTCTATATCCCCTGAACCCCCAATAATCATGATTGCCATTGACCATCGTGCTTCTGGCCACGAGCTGCTACAAGAAGAGGGCGCCGTGTTTGCCGTCAATATCTTATCGCAAGAGAAGAGTGAGTTGTCGAATCGGTTTGCCTGGATTAAGGATGAAGATCGGTTTGCGGTGGGGAATTGGGGAACGGCCGTAACTGGCGCACCTATTTTGCAAGATGCCCTGGCCTGGCTCGATTGCACCATCAACAAGCGTTACGAAGCAGGCACCCATACGATTTATCTTGGCTTGGTACAAGCCTCGGCAACGCCACGTTCTGGCACGCCGCCGCTTATTTATTGGAACCGTGGCTATCGCTACCTCAAAATAGCCGATGACCCCACCGATTAGGCAAGATCTATCTGATCCGTTGACACTGTTTGAACAAAAAGGTGCCTTAGAATTGAGGTATACTTCCCCCCATGAGTACAGAACGGAGCGGCTGGCCAACTGAGATAGTGCGCAGCAAAAGGCGCAAAAAGTCGGTTAGTGCAGAACTGAAAAATGGCGTTTTGATTGTGCGTGCGCCCGCGCGCCTGTCGGACGCAGAGTTGCGCCCCATTGTGGACAAGCTCCGTCAGCGGCTGCAAAAGCGAACGCGCCCGCCTGCCCCCACAGACGCGTCATTGGACTCCATGGCGCACCAGCTAAACCGCGATTATTTCAACGGCCGTCTTCAATGGCAATCTATTCGCTACGTCACCAACCAAAACAAGCGGTTTGGCAGCTGCACGCCCGCGACTGGCACCATTCGCCTGAGCCATCGGCTGGTTACAATGCCAAAATGGGTGCTCACGTACGTACTGATGCACGAGCTTGCCCATCTGGAAGAGGCCAACCATGGACCAAACTTCTGGGCATTGGTAAACCAATACCCGCTGACCGAACGGGCCAGAGGGTATCTTATGGCGATTGGTTTGGAAGAGGATGCTTTGCCAGCGGCGCTGCAAGCGCCTGAGGATTGAAAATTGATAGTGCCTAAAGCAAAGCCAGCCTCGCTTGATGCACTATTGTTGAACCCCACACTGTTCAAACTGGTTTATTGCAACTCAATGACGGTCACGTGGGCGGCGATGGTTGATTGTTCGCAAGCCCGGAAAACGGAAACGCGATGGTGGCCATCCTGAACATAGTAAGCATCGCCTACGGCAACCAGTGAAATGGGCGGTAGGGAAGCCATCTGCCGGCGGGCTTTCTGGACGCCCTGCAAACGGCTGCGGCTGTGCTGGCTGGTCAGGCGGAAATCGGCGTCAAAGTCATTGGCACGGGAATCGCTGGCGGTCCCTTTGATTTGGCTAACTGGAATCTGGTGCAAACCTGCGTAGTTGTAGTCAGCAATGGTATGGCCGGCAGTGGCCTGACTCAATGTTGGTAGCGGTGCGGCTTTTTGAGTAATGCGGGAAATGGTTCTTGATGCCCAGTGCTGCAATTTTTGTGCTTGAGTTGTTGTCGCCGTAGCCATGATTCGCTCCTTTATTCACCATTTCTGTTTCTCTAAAAGCTATCTGATGAACAGGATACGGCCGTTCCGTGACACAAACGTGACACATAGCGCGGCTTCGGCTAAAATGCCGCCAAGCTTCTACCCGATCTGACTTGCTTTGGGCTAATAATTAAATAACTGTCGGAATGGCATCGCCAGCTAGCGAAGCAGAAATTCATTGCGACTGCTGTTTATTTCCCGTTCTTCTGGACAACTTCATGCACCTTGCGCTCAATTTTTTAGGCGGTTTTCAAGCAGCCATAGCTCAAAACCCAATGGCTGAATCACGCGCCAAGCGAATTGAAGCCTTGCTGATCTACCTGGCCATGGAACCTGGCCGCCCCCATCGCCGCGAGGTACTCATTGGTTTGCTGTTCCCCGATATGCCTGAAGAAGCCGCCCGGACAAATCTGCGCCAGACGCTCACGCGCCTGCGCCGCGCCATTCGTGACAGCGAGGCAGCGCCTTCTTTTTTGCTTGTCTCCCGTGAATCGACCCAATTTAATCAGGAGAGCGATTACGGCTTGGATGTGGCGCAGTTCCAGGCGGGCGTAACAGGCTGTGCGCAGCACCAGGGCGGACGGAATGGCCTTTGCGCCGACTGTATGCGGTTGGCGGCAACGGCCGTTTCCCATTACAAAGGCCCGTTTCTTGATGGCTTTTTTCTGGAAGACAGCACTGCTTTTGAAGAATGGCTATTGGGGTACCGGCAAAGATTTCAGGCGATGGCCTTGAGCGCCCTTGATGATTTGGCGCAATTTCATAATCGTCGTGGCGACTATACGCGGGCCGCAGCATTTGCCCGCCAGCAGCTGGCTATTGAGCCTTGGCGCGAGCCTGCCCAGCGGCAGCTGATGTTGGCCCTGGCGCATTCTGGCCAACGGAATGTGGCGCTGGCTGCGTACCACACCTTTTGCCAAACCTTGCGCGATGAGTTGGGCGTAGAGCCAATGCCTGAAACGGCCGCGTTGGCCGAACAAATCATCGCTGCTGCTGCGGAACGGCCGTATCAGCTGCCACCTCGCGGACAAAATTTGGTTGGTCGTCAGGAAGCGTTGGCGCGATTGTCTGAGCAGCTGGCCATGCCGGATCAGCGGCTGCACACCATCGTGGGGCCTGGCGGCATGGGCAAAACGCGGCTGGCCCTGGAAGCAGCCTGGCTGGCGGCGACGGCGCACCTTGGTCCATTTATGCATGGTGTCTTTTTTGTGCCGTTGGCAGGCGTGGCGGCTGTGAGATCATCGGCACCCGAATCGGCAGGATTTAATCCATTGGTAACAACCGTTGCCGAAGTCGTTGGTTATACGTTTGCCGGTGCCGAAGAACCAGAGGCTCAACTGGTCAGGCATTTGCAGGACAAAAACATGCTGCTGGTGCTGGACAATTTGGAACACCTTATGGCTGCTGGCCGTGAGCTGATTTTGGTGCTGTTGCAAAACGCGCCGTCGCTCAATTTGCTGGTCACTTCGCGGGAACGGCTCAATTTGGCAGAAGAATGGGTATTGACGCTAAACGGCTTGCTTACCTCAGGCAGTGCTGCAGAACCAAGTCCGGCGATGACGTTGTTTGTGCAGCGGGCCCAGCAGGTGGCGTCGGGTTTTTCGTTGGCCGCAGAAGGGGATTGGTCGGAAACGGCCGTTGCCGAAATTTGTGCGCTGCTGGATGGCTTGCCCCTGGCCATTGAGCTGGCAGCGGCATGGGTACGGCTGCTTTCTTGCCCAGAGATTTTGGCTGAGCTGCGCCAAAATCTGGATGGACTTAGCCTTGGGACAGTCGATATACCTGAAAGGCACCGCAGTTTGCGGGCTGTGTTTGATTATTCCTGGCAGCTACTTACCGAAGCGGAACAGCAAACCCTGGCGCAGTTGGCTATCTTCCAGGGTGGATTTGATCGGCAGGCTGCAGCAAACGTTGCCCATGCCAGGCTGCCGCAGCTTTCCAGCCTGCTAGACAAATCGTTTTTACGCCGTCAGCTGGGAGAAATGGGAGAAACGGCCGTTCCATCGAGCCAATCCCGTTATGAAATGTTGACCGTGGTGCGCCAATTTGCCGCCGATCATCTGGGCATTCAGAGCAATGTCCTGACTGAGCTGGGCCAACGGCACAGTCACTATTATCTCGATTTTGTTACCGTGCAGGGATCTGCTTTAAAGGGAAGCCAACAGCGTCAGGCCCTGGCACTTATTAATCAGGAAATTGAAAATATCCGACAGGCGTGGCGCTTTGCCGTGGTGCGCGGGGATGGGGCGGTGCTGGATCAGGCAACCGCTGGGCTGTCTCTCTTCTTTTATATGCGCAGCTGGTTCCGCGAAGGATTGGCGCTGTTTGGCTTGGCCGCTGACCGGCTGGACGGGACGGCATCGCCACAAATAGTGGCTAAGTTGGCGGCACGACAGGGTTGGTTTGCCTTTTTATCTGGCAAGCCGCAGGAAGCTGTTGACCTGCTATCGCAAAGCCTGGAAACGCTGCACCCTGATGGGGAGCCAGACGCACTCATTTATACGCTTAACTATTTGGCTGTGGTCAATTACACCCAAGATGATTTTGAGACAGCCCATACTTTGTGTACCGAGGCTTTGGCAATTGCCGAAGCCCATGACAAAAAGTACCGTATGGCGATTAGCAATAATATTTTGAGCCAGATTGCCTACAAGCAGGCACAATATGAGACGGCTCAGCACCATTCGCAGAGGAGCCTGGCGCTGGAGGAGGCGTTGGGCAACCGCTGGAGCATGGGCTTTTCGCTCGTTAATCTGGGGCGCGTGGCGGTGGCGCTGGGCGATTTTGCGACGGCGCAAGCCTATTTTAGTGAAAGCTTGGCAATCCGGACCGAGATGCAAGACGCACGAGGCCAAGGTTTATGTCAACTCTATCTGGGAGAAATGGCCACGGCTCTGGAAGATGCAGCTGCAGCAGAAGATCACTATCGGCAAAGTTTGGCTATTTTTCGGCAAATTGGGGATCAAGTTACGGTAGAAAATCTGAACGGCCGTCTGGCACAAATCGTTGGGGGCTGACGCCACGTTGAAGCTTGGCTCCTTTGAGGTCATAAATCGACTATAGAAACTAGCAAGAATTAAGGATTTCTTATGCCTACTGCTCCAGAAGAATCTCTGTTTTTGGGACTTAAAAAAGCACTCTCTCCCAGCCAGTTACTACCCAGTCTGGCAGGTGGTAGCGTTGTCGCCTTGTTTGAGGTGGTCTTGGCTGTTTCTTTTGCTGCCCTTATTTTTGCGGGGCCCCTGGCAACCTTTGTCGCCAATGGGATAGGCTTGGCTCTTTTGGGTACTATCCTTTGTGGGGCGGTAACTGCCTTGCTGGTAACGTTGCCCGGAACTGTTTCTGGCAACCAGGAAGTGCCTGCGGCCATCATGGCAATCGTTGCGGCTGCCATTGCCAGCCAGGTATCTGGATCGCCTGAAGCTGCCTTCGTTACGGTGGTAACGGCCATTGTCCTGACAACTGTTTTGACTGGCCTGCTCTTTTTGGGCTTAGGGTACTTTCGTCTGGGGCGTTGGGTGCGTTTCTTACCCTTTCCTGTAATCGCAGGCTTTTTAGGAGGGACGGGGTGGCTGTTGATTACCGGCTCTCTTGGCCTCATGACCGATCTTTCATTTGACTGGTCACAGTTGGCAATTTTTTTGCAGGAGGGCACCCTGATCCGTTGGCTGCCTGGCCTATTTTTTGCCATTGTCCTGCTTCTGTCCAGCCGAGTGATTGACCACTTTTTGTTAATGCCCGGGCTTATTTTGCTGGGAACCCTGCTGTTTTATGTCATTATTTGGCTTACTGGCTCATCGCTGGATGTCGTTCGTTCTATGGGCTGGGTGTTGGGACCATTCCCGGAACAGAGCCTGTGGCAGCCGATAACGACTCTGGATTTTTCTTTGGTTGAGTGGGGCGTTATTGTGCGTCAGGCTGGCAGCGCGGTGACCATTTTTTTGGTGAGCACGCTGTCACTTTTGCTGAATGCAGGGGGCTTGGAGCTAAGCATGGCCGAGGATATTGATTTGGATCAAGAGCTGCGGGCGGCTGGATTCGGCAATGTGGTGGCTGGCCTGTTCGGTGGTTTTGTTGGTTATCAGCAGCTCAGTCTTTCTGTACTGAATATGAAGATGGGTGCTACCACGCGATTGACAGGGCTGATTACGGCCGTTTTGTGCCTCATCATGCTGTTTCAGGGGGCGGCGCTGCTGGCATTTGTACCCAAGGCGGTTGTGGGCGGCCTGCTGCTCTATTTGGGGTTGGCATTTTTATTGGAATGGGTGGTTGCGCCCTGGTCTAAACTGCCGCTGGCAGATATGTTCATCATTTTATTAATTGTTGTCGTGATTGCCACAGTCGGTTTTTTGCAGGGGGTGTCACTGGGTTTGGCCGCGGCGGTCATTTTATTTGGCGTCAATTACGGCCGTACCAACGTGGTGCGTTACGAACTGCCCGGGCAGTTTATGCGCAGCCGCGTCACGCGCTCTGCCCAACAGAGGCAAGCCTTGAAACCGTTCCTCGATCAGATTCATGTGTGGCAACTTCAGGGCTATATCTTTTTTGGCACAGCAGATGCCCTGTTGGTTAAGATCCGGAGCCGTATGGCAGATCCGGAACGCCCTCCCCTCGCTTATATGGTGCTCGATTTTCACCGCGTTACCGGGCTGGATTCAACGGCCGTTTTCAGTTTCCAAAAGCTCCAACAGCTTGCCGAAAAGCAAAATATCACCGTGATTTACTCTGGGATGCTGCCCCACTTTCAACATCAGCTTGGCTTAGCTCTGGGCGAAAATGGCCATGTAGGCTGGTTTGCCAATCTGGATGAAGCGTTGGAGTGGTGTGAAGATAACTTGCTAGGCGCCAACGGTGCCGACAGCGCCGAAACGGTGCCGTCTATGCTGCGAGCGCAGCTGCATCAAGTATTGTCCGATGAGGCGGCCGTGGACGACCTCATCAGCTACCTGACCCGCCGGGAGGTGGCTGCTGGCGATTTGCTCATTAAGCAAGGGAGCACGCCGGATACGCTCTTTTTTGTAGAGTCGGGACAAGTGACTGCCTTGTTAGAACGGCCGTCTCAGGAGCCGATTCGCCTGGAGACAATGGGAAATGGCCGCGTGGTGGGGGAGATGGGTTTTTATTTACAGCAGGTCCGCACCGCGTCGGTGGTGGCCGATAGTGTCGGCGTGGTTTATGAATTGTCGCGCCAGCAGTTGGCCCAGATGGAGGCAGAAGCCCCAACCGCCGCTGCGGGACTGCATCGCTTGATTGCTCATTTGTTGGCGGCGCGCGCGACGCATTTAGTGGAAACGGTGGATGCGCTGCAAAGATAAACGATAGCTACCAGGCAATTGAAAGACCCAAACGGTTTTATTACTGAGACGTCGTCCGCACACAGTAGCAATCCCGTTTGGGTCTTTGTCGTCACGATCGGTGTCTACGTTACGGCCGTTCCGCGTCATACTGTTCCGGGCTGTCCAAATCGCGCAAAATAGAATCGCTGGGGACGCTCACGAGATGCACAGCGTTGGAGTGACGCTGCAGCAGGGTGCGCGGCGCATCACCTGGGGGCAAGGACAGCAGCTCCGCAAAGTAAGCGCGCCCAATTAATACCGGGTTACCGCGCCGCCCTTCATAAGCAGGGGCAATTAAGTCACCGTGCCCTTGCCAGTAAGCGCCCACGATGCGCTCAATCGTGGCTGGCTGCACCATTGGTTGATCGGCCAGCATCACGAGCACGGCCGTTATATTTTTTGGCAGTTGGCGAACGGCCGTTTGCAGGGAGGAGAGCATCTCGCCGGAGGCGTAGTCCGTATTGCGTAAGGCGTAGACGTTTTCAGCAGCGGCGATGGTTTCTATTGCTTCAGGTTCGTGGCCAGAAACAACCCAGACGTTGTGAACGGCCGTTTGCTTCAGATTGCGAATCGTTTGACCCAAAACGGTGGTGTCGCCCCAGGGAAGCAGCTGCTTGGTTTGCCCCATGCGCCTGCCCTGGCCGGCTGCCAAAACGACAGCGGTGACGCGCTGCTGCACGTCACGCACGGGCATCCCTGCCTTCACCGCCCCAATGACAACCCGTTCAATCTGCGGCGATTGCAGCAGCTGCTGGGCTATTCGGCGAGCGGCGTGGCGCTGGTCGGCCGTTTCGACCTTGTTAATGAATGGAATCACGCGTGCGTCCACTGGGACGCCCTTCAAGCCGCCCTGCGGATGGCTCAACACCCTGGCAATATTGCCCACTGACCACGCAATCTCGTTTACTGAGCGCTGGAGCAGCGCTGCTGCCATTTCTGGCCGATGGGTGACCTCTGCAAAACGGCCGTCTAGCGCATCGATTCCCACCACGGGGATTACCAATGTAGCATCGGCTGGAATGACTGGCTCATGGGCAGCAGGCGCCTTAATCGGGCGCATCCGGGAACCATCTGCTTCTACCAGGACAAAGTCTACGTCTGGCCGCGCCAGCCACATCCCTGGCCGCGCCGGTGTTACCCCTAGCGCCTTATCCCCTTCAACCGCTCCCACAACCAAACAAACCCCTGATTGCGCCAAAATCACCCCAATCTGTTCATCCGTGCTCTCCGTGTCCTCTGTGGCAATGACAACTTCGCGGGCTAGCTTCATTTGCGCGGCAAAGATGCGCGTTGTGGTCGTGAGAATACGTCGTCCGGGCAGAGCTTCTGCCAGAGCAAACAGCAGGCTGGTCTTGCCACCGCCACCCACACAGGCGATGAGTTCTTTAGACGGCCGTAAACCAAAAGCGGCACTAAGCGTGAGGCGTTGGGTCATGTTTTTTGCCGGTTTAGATGGATGAGAACAGCTTCTAACACGCCGCCGCCAACGGCTAGTGCTTTATCAGAAATGGTGAAGCAGGCGGACACATCCGCGCGGGCATCTAGATCGCCAATTTTTAACCCGGATTTGACCGCTGTTCCTGGGGCAATCAAGCCACGCAGCACGCCGGCAAACGGTGCTGCAATCGGTACACCATCCACGTTACCTATAATCTCCCCTGCTGCAACCAAATTTCCAATCTCCAATCTCCAGCCAACTTCCCCTGCTTCAGGCGCGCGCAGCACCCGCTCCGCTCCTTTTCCCGCTACGATGCCGGGCGTGCCCGTGTTTGGCAGGGCGGACCCATCCCAAATGACCCGCCCCAGGCTGTGGCCGCGCATCGTCTCGATGACGGCGTGGCACTCGACTCCGGCAGTGAAGCCGGGTCCCAAGGCAATGACCAGGTCCCCTTGGGTGATGTTGGTATCGATGTTGCGTTTGGCCATGCGGGCATCTACCAAAATGGAGAATGGAGATTGAAGATCGGGGACTATATTTTCTAGCTTTGGGGCGACGAGGACGGGGATTTTGCCAGATTGAGCGAGTTCTAGTGCGTCGCTGGTTGTTTGAACATGCTGGGCGTGGAGGGTTTCTATGGTGATCTGATTTTGCAGAACGGCCGTTGCCAGTGCCACGGTTCTGCGAACGACCAACGGCCGTTCCAGTTCCAGCACAATGATGGGGAAGCCTGCTTTGTGCAAGCGATAGGCCACCCCGGTCGCCAAATCGCCGCCGCCGCGCAAAATAATGAGTTGATCTTGAAATAGCATTTTTTAATGGTACCTGAACCTGGGGAAGTTTGACAAAGAAAAGAGGCTGCCAATGCAGCCTCTTACTGTGTTAGATAGATTTAGATAAGGCGCTACATTAAGCGATGCCATGCTCCCGCAATTTCGCCACGACGCGCGCTGGCGTAAGCGGGATTTCATCGAACCAGATGCCGGTAGCGTCGTGAACGGCCGCAACGATGGCCGGGGCGAGGGGCATAAAGGGCATTTCGGCCATGCCGCGTGCGCCCCAGGGGCCAATGGGGTCTGGTACTTCCATAATGACAGATTGCACGATTTCCGGCACATCCTTGATGCCAGGGATGAGGTATTGGCTGAGGAACGGGTTTTGGATACGGCCGTCTTTCAGCTGCAAGTTTTCCATCAGGCTGTAGCCATGCGCCTGCACCACGGCACCCTCGATTTGCCCTTCAATCAGCATGGGATTGATTGCCTTGCCCACGTCATTGGCACACACTACCTTATCAATCCGAATATGTCCCGTTTCAATGTCTACCGTTAGCTCCACCGCTTCGGCCACGTAACCATAGCTGAAATTGGGCATACAGACGCCCGTTTCAGCATCATATGGCTCGGTGCCAGGCGGCACGTAGCGGTGATGGCCAATGGCCGGGCGATCCTCGTTTGTCCAGGCGGTGAGCGCCGCCTCGGCTGCGCCCCGAATGGAGTTGCCCGCCATCCAGGTAAGCCGTGAGGCTGAGGCAGAGCCAGAATTGCCGCTGCTGGCGGTATCAGACATATCCAGCTCGACCAGGCTGACATCAACCCCCACAGCGGCAGCGGCCATCTGTCGGAATGCGGTATGGGCCCCTTGGCCAACGTCGGCTCCGGCATGGCGCAGCACGACCCGCTCAATGTCGGCCGACCCGTGCAGCTCAATTGTCGCTTCGCAATTTTCTGGCGCGCCAAAGGAAAAGCCCACGTTTTTGAACGAGCAGGCGATTCCCCGCCCCTTGCGCAGCGCTTTGGGATTGGCGGGGAGGGATTGGATGCTGTTGAATGGAGTGTGTTCACCATTTGCCGGTGCGTGATCACTGCTTGCTGACCAACCCGCTTCAGCGGCACACCGTTCCATGACTTCTGCCATGCTAATGCCGGGCGGGGGGGGCGTCTGCACGGTAAGCAAACTTCCTTCTCGCAGAACATTTGTTAAACGAATTTCAACAGGACTGAGGTTGAGTGCCTCGGCCAATTTGTTCATCTGGTTTTCAGCTGCAAAGGCGCCTTGCGGCCCGCCAAATCCCCGGAAGGCGCCACCCGGTACGTTGTTGGTGGTAATGGCGTAGCTGTCTATGTGGGCATTGGGGATTTCGTAAGGCCCGGTGACCATAAGGTGAAAGTTGCCGAGCACTTTGGTGCTGGTGTAGGCGTAGCTACCGCTATCGATATAGCCCGTGGCAGAAACGGCCGTAATCTTACCCGCTTTTGTTGCTCCCCATTTGGTATGGACGATTGCCTGGTGTCGCTTGTGGTGGGCAAAGATGCTTTCTTCCCGCGTCCAGATAATTCGGACCGGGCGATTGATGCCCCGCTGATGCAAACGATAGGCCGCCAACCCTAGTACAATTTGCACCGACATATCTTCCTTACCGCCAAAAGCACCGCCAATGGCTGGGTAAATGATGCGCACCGCT
>CBDUOF010000098.1:0-15031 GCA_965368765.1 uncultured Anaerolineae bacterium
GGGGCAAACCCATGAGCGGCAAGCACAGTTAAAAGAAGCGTTTGCCATTTATGAACGCGGGTTAGCAACGGCCGTTTCCCAGCAAACCAATTCTGCCGCCGTAGGCTTCATGCACTTGGGGCTGGGCAAGTTGCTTTACGAATGGAACCGTCTGGCCGAAGCCGAAACGCACCTGCGCCATGCCCTGGCCTGTGCCGAACGCAGCGGCGACCACAAAATGCTCATCTACAGCCGGGAGTCCTTGGCGCAGCTGCTGGCAACGTTGGGGGATTGGCCCGCTGCCGAAGCGCTGGTGGTGGCGCTGGAGCAGCAAATTCAGTCACCTACGATTTCCAGCTTCCGGGCAGAATTGGCTTTGCAACAGGGAGATATGCGCCTGGTGCAGCAGTGGGCCGTTGGCCTGGGCATTGCCATCGACGACGAGGCGGCTAAAATTTGTGAGCTGGCTGGGGCTTACCTGCTGCTGGTGCGCTACCAGGTGACTCAGCGCAATTATACGGCCGTTTTGCCCGTGCTGGCTGTACTGCACGACTTTGCCGAGGCAAACCATAGCAGTCGGTTTTTATTGCGGGTGCTGCTGCTTCAAGCCTTGGTGCAGGCCAAAATGGGTGCCCTGGAGACGGCCGTTCCCCACTTTCAACGGCTGCTTACCCTGGCTGAACCAGGCGGCTTCGTTCGCCTCTTTCTCAATTATCCCGATGCCACGCTGAACCGACTGCTGCACCTGGCAGCCACGAATCCTGTGACTTCTGCGTATGCGCGTGCTTTGCTGGCCCACTGCGACCCGGAAACGGCCGTTTCTGAAGCGACCATCCAGCCGCTTAGTCCGCGTGAACTGGAAGTGCTGCAGCAGTTAGCTGCTGGTCGCAGCAATCGGGAAATTGCCAACGAGATGGTACTCTCCCTCAATACGATTAAAGCCCACACAAGGCGGCTGTACGCCAAGCTGGACGTCAACAACCGTACCCAGGCCGTTGCCCGCGCGCGTCGCTTGCACTTGCTGGAATCCTGAAAAGGGTCCAACGTCATATTGTAGAACTGGTCAGGTCTTGATAGCAGCGGCTAGCTGCTTGAGGATCTCATTTTCATCAACAACGCCTTCCATGTGGATACGGCCGTTCACCACCATATGTGGCAAAAAGTTAATGGAGTACCGCTCCACCGCCGTAGGGAATTGGTCTGCCATGATGAGGAAGGTGCGGATATGTTCGTTTACAACCGCCATGTTGAACAGCGGTTGGGCCATCAGCGCCCCGGCTTCATTGTCGGCTGCGCTAAACAGCTCGATAGTGCAGGGCTGCGTGAGCTGCTTGAGCTTGATGCGGCTCATTGCCTCCAGCGTCATCCCCCGAAATGAGACGGCCTGAACGGCCGTTACAAAAGAAGTCATCGCATAGCCATTGGGTTGACCAATCAGCCGCACGCCAAAATCGTGCCACGTCTTGGCTGGGCCACCCATGATGCCCAGCACCGGATAAAAATGGTAGTTGATCCGACGTGGCAGGACCTGGGTGGTAAGCTGGTCAAATCGGTCGGTGAGGCTCTGCAAGAGAACGGCCGTTTCTTGCTCAGCCTCACTCTCTGCCGGGTCACCCCACAGGATGATGTGCACGGGTTCTGGTAGATTTTCCAACAGCGCGGGCAGCTGCGCCCAGGTTTCATCGTCGAAGGGGTGGGAAATGTCGTTCATGCTGCGTATTCTACTTGATTTTAGAATTCTGGTTAGTTGGCAAGCGACCAGCAGATTAGGCGAGGAATGAATCGAAAACGACCTTACCCCTGCAGTTCGGCCCGATACAAGGCAGCGTGCCGTTCGCCGTTGTCGTGAAGCAGGGTGAGGTTACTTACCTGGATGTCCCAGGCCAGCGATTGACGGTTGAGCCAGGCAACAATTGCGCCCAGATTTTCTGAGGTGATGTCGCCGTGGCCCAGCGTGATGTGGGGGAACCAGTTGGTGGCTGAGTAGGTGTCGAGGGCACTTTGGGCGATAGTTTCTAGCTGGGGCGAGAGCATCGCGTGTAGTGCCATGAGCTGCGGGCTGCGGGCGACGGGAATGTAGACTACTGGCAGCTTACCAGGGAAGATGCCAATCCCGGTGGTTTTGACGGTGAAAGGTGGGGTGGTGACGGCCGTTTCCGTCAAAATCTGCTTAACTGCATCTAACTCATAAATCGGGGCAACGTGATAGCTAAAATGGGGAACGGCCGTCGCCAGCGGGCTGCCAACGCCAAACTGTTGCTTCAGCTCCGCCCAAAGCTGCGCTACCCGACTATCATGTGGCTCCTCCAAAACTGAAACAACGCCGTGCATGGCTAATTACTCAACAAAAATCTCGACACGCTCACCAGATTCTTCATCCGTCACGTCGATGACTTTTCCCTGCTGCCCGCTGCGGATGGCGGTCATCACTTCCTGTAGCTGGCCATCTTCCATGTCCGGCACAAAGCGCGCCCCCATTTTGAGTCCTACATTTACAAGACCAAACGGTATGTTGACATTGACCTTGTTACGGCCGCTAAGCGTGTCGGTCACGCGGACGCGAAACCAGCGGGGATTGCTTGCGCCCCCTTTCAGGGGTGGAATGGGCGGCGTATTTTTGTCTTTGCCCAGCGCACGCAGCAGTTCAGCCCCATCGCTGGCGCTGATCTTGCCTTCTTCAATCATTTTTAAGATTTGCATACGTTCTTCTGTGGATGCCATGATTTTCCTCTATGAGTTATTGTGTTCACAAATTAAACGATTCAGGTCACTTCTGCATTTACACAATTGAGCCGCTGCCGTTTGAACACCACTCTACTTTTCTAAGTCTAGGCGCATATGGGTTAGGGTGCGCCGCGGTTGGAAGTTTGCTTCTTGCAACAGTGAATTCATTAGCAAATCTTCATCAGGATGTTGAATTTCCACATTACGGCGCGGCAAATAGTGTAGACGCCGGATGACTTTGGCCAGTAACGGCCGTTCCAACCGACCCTGCCACGCGGGATGTATCCGAATGGCGACCTGGTGCGACCGCCCCCATTCCGTTGAGATCGCTGCCAGGCCCACCAGCTGCTTTTGTGCGCTAGCGATGGCCCAGGTTTCTGCCTGACGGCCGTTCAGAAAGTTCTTGATCTGCATCCACATCCCGCCTTTGTAAGCGTCTGGGCTTGGCAGCTCAGGCCAGTTCAGATCGGTGTGAAGCGCTTCCTGGTCCAGTTGATACGCTGCCTTCCACTCATGCCGCTTTAGCTCACGGATGGGTGGAGCGGTGCTGTTCAGACTCAAATCCAGGCGTCGTAGCCGGGAGCCAGCAGCCGTCCAAGCCGTCATGCTGCCTACCATGGTGTACTGCAACGAATTGTAAAGTTCAATGGCGGCCTTGTTCTGTTTGACCACCTGCAGCAAAATTTTGTTGCCCTGCCGTTGTTGCACCAAATCATCCACTTGCTTCATGAGCAGCCGGGCAATGCCTTGCCGCCGATAATCTGGATGGACTGCCACGTTGACGACCAGATACCGCCCGGGTGTCGCCGACGTAAGCACAGTGACATTCCCCACGATACGGCCGTCTTCCACCCACACAAATCCCAACGACAATTTAGCTGCCGCTGGACTCAATCGCCATAGAATTGCGGGCGATTGCGCTGCCAAGTCTGTACTGGCAACCATCGGGCGTCCATCTGCCCGCAGCGAGGCGCTAAACACCAGTTCCAGTAGCTTAAGAATCCCTGGAATATCGGTGTTTAAGTTGATGGGACGTGGCCCATTTTTAGATTGGTCCTGCAAGGGTGCGGTAACAAGCATAGCTGTGCAAGTTTGCGCGTTTGCAAGGAGGGCTACAGCAGGTGCAAACGTGCGACTCGCTACCTTGCCTACGCTAATATTCCGACAAACTCCCTCTGCGCCGGGCCTGGTTTTCGGCTTTGCGATACAGCCAGAAGCCCAACAGAGGCATGGCAACGCCAAAAAGCGTTACAATGCCCAATTCTACACCAATCGGGGCCAGTTCGGGGAATCCATTTGGATACCCCATCAAGGTAGAGCGAAATGCATCTACCCCATAAGATAGCGGAATCGCTTTGGCAATCCACAACAGCGGTTCCGGTAGGGCTGAAAATGGAAAGAATGGGGCGCAAAAAATCATAAAGCCGAACTGAATAAGATTAACGGCCGTTTGCGCCGCTTCTTTAAGGCGCAAGGTCATGGCCGCAAAGGCAAAACCCGTGCCAAAGGTGCCAGACAGCGTCATGACGAGGATATAAACGCCGAGCGATCCATTCTCAAACGGCAGATCTCCCAGCAGCGAACTCATCAAAACGGCCGCACAAACCGAGAGTAGGCCTGTCCAGAAAAGCGTCAGCGCCACGCGCGACGCCAAAGCGGCAAATTTAGATGCTGGACTCAGGTAGAGTTGCTCCAGCGTGCCCTGTTTTTGCTCACGCCGCACGTTAAAGCCAATGCTCCAAAGTGTGTCTGACAAATAGATAAACAACACAAAGCCATACACGACCAGCCCAGTCACATCGCTGCTGGATTCACTCTGTACGCCATCGGGGGCAAACATAAGCCCGGCCAGCGTCAGCACCAGCACAATGAGGAACACCTGGGCGAAGCTGGCGACAAACTCGACCGGGTAGCGAAGCTGAATGATGAACTCTTTTTTCACCATCGCTACGAATGTACTCAGGGTGGCCATCGGTTCAGCCATGCGCTCGTACGGTTCTTTTTTGGGAGAAACGGCCGTCATCAATAAATCCTCAAATTAAATATTGGTCACAGAGGAAAAGAGGAGATAGAGGCAGACCCTCATACTCAAAAACCTCTGTGATCTCTGTGGCTAAAATCTAATCCAGCCCAATAATCACCAACTCATCATCGTCCTGTACCCGAATGAACTCTACAGCCATCAGAGAATCCAGGTAGGTTTCCAGCGTTTTGGCTGGATCGTCGCTGGCAACCATCATGTTGCGCAGCCGCAATGCCTGATTGGCGGGTGGTTGTTGTGGAAGCAGTAAACCGACCAGGGGAATCGGGATCGGAATCCGCAGGTTAACCCGCTCACCGTCGCCCGGGTTGTAGACAAAAATGCGCAGCCAGGAAAACAAAGCCCGACGGCCGATTTTCACAGGCGCTGCTTTGGCCAATGACTGTACCGTTTCCATCTGCGCCAGCAGCTCATCATTGGTGACATTTGGCTGCCATAACGCCTGATCCTGCTGCAAAACCAACGCTTGCTTTTCTGCTGATTTATATGCCTCGTTCATCATCACCTCTTGGTTTGTTAGATCAAAACCTGACATCTCTGCCCGTTTCAATTGAGCCTGACGCAAACAGCGCTGTCAGGTTTGCTCGACACTAAAATTGACCAATCCCCTGATTCTTGCGTAAATTTGCTTCCGTGCGGCTAAATACCCACATGCCGAACAGTGGGGCGAAGAGCAAGAACGCCCACAGCACCGCCATATCGAAATACCAATTCTCTAAAAAGAAACCCACGCCCAACAAGGCTGAACGCACCCCGTTTACCATCCAGGTTGGCGGGAACATCTGGGCAATAAAGCGCAGAAAAGGTGGCAGTACGGCCACGGGAAAGAAGATGCCCATCAAAAAGCTGACCAGCCACTGCATCAAATTCAGCACCGATTGTGACTCTTTTATCTTTAGCACGACTGCCCCAAAGACAAACGTAAGACCATATAGCGGAATCAGGCCGACAAAAACAAAAAACAGGGCCAGAATGATGTCTCCCTGAAACGGGTTAACGCCAAAAATAAGACAGCCGAGCAAGAAGGCGACAACGGCCGTTCCTGTACTGCGAATGGCGCTGTAAATTGACACCCCGGCAATGAGCACCGCGCTAGAGGTAGGCGTGATGTAAACCGCCTCCAGCGTGCCTGTTTCCTGCTCAAAGCGTACCCAGTAAGCAATGTGCCAAAAGGCGCTGGAAACAATGCTAAATACATTGGCGCCAATCAGCAGGTAGGCGACGTAGTTGGCCGTGCCGGTATTGGCGGCAAAGTTGGCTGCTGCGTCATCCCCTGCGGTTGCCTGCCCCAACAGCATCGGCATGGCGGCAAATACGATGGGAATAATGAATTCCATGAGCAGCTGCCCCGGATAGCGCGAAACGTTCAGCAGGCGCAAGCGCGTTTCTGCCAGCGCGGCGGAGAATTTATGGCGGAAGGTGGGGGGGGTGTAGGTGAGTGTGGTCATATTCTTGGTAATCGGTAATTAGTAATTGGTAATCAGTTACCAATTACGGCCTACTATTCCGTCGTGTCCTCGGCCAGGGTGCGGCCCGTGTGGGCAATAAACACATCCTCCAGGGTAACCTCTTCCGGCGTGATTTTTTGCAGCACTGCGCCGTGACCACTTAAGGTTTGGATCAGCTGGGGCAACACGGTCGTTTGGCTGGGCGTCACGACGGTTAGTTGATTATGACCATTGACGGAGGCGAGGGCGGTACGGGTAATGCCGGTGAGGTTGGAAACGGCCGTACTCGCTTGCGTGGGTATCACCCCTTCCAGCCGAATCACCGTTTCTTGTCCTATCGACTCCTTTAAGTCGGTTACCGATCCCTGCGCAATCACTTCGCCCCGGTCAATAATGGCAACGCGGTCGCACAATGTTTCCGCCTCAGCCATGATGTGGGTGGTGTAGATCACCGTTTTTCCCTGCTGATTCAGCTCGCGCACAATCGCCCGCAGCTCCCGCGCCGAGGGCAGATCCAGCGTGTTGGTTGGCTCATCCAAAATAAGCAGCGGCGCGTCGTTAATGAGCGCTTTGGCAAAAGCCAGCTTCATCTTTTGGCCCGATGAGTAAGTTTCCACCGGCCGATCGGCAAACTCGCCAAGATTGAGCCGCTCAATGATGGATCCGGCTCGCCGAGCACGTTCTGCTGGCGGTAAATGGTACAATGCGGCAAAAAAGATCAGATTTTCTCGCCCGGTGAGCTTCCAGTACAGGCCGCGCTCACCCATCAACATGCAGCCAACCGTGGCACGGATGGCATCGTCCTGTTTGGTAAGTTCGAAGCCATTGATCCAGGCACGGCCGTTTGTGGGCAACAGCAGGGTGGTGAGGCATTTTATTAGCGTGGTTTTGCCGGCACCGTTTGGCCCCAGCAGCCCAAAAATCTCGCCTCGCTCTATCTCCAGCGAGACGCCCTTCAACGCTTCAACCTCGCGTAGGGAAGATTTGAAAAGCCCTTGACGCTTTTTAGTCTGGTACCTCTTTTGTAGATTAGAGATTTTGACAGGTAGGATCATAAGGTTGCCAACGTATTCTGCTGTATGGGGCGGGTCTCAGACCCGCCCCATATGATTTATTTTTCAAGTGCTTCCAGCAACGTGGCGGCTTCGCTGGGTGAAATGATGCCCTTCTCGACCATCTTTAGGATTTCGAGCTGTTCTTCACTGCTGGCTTTTTGTTTCGGCTCAGCTGTGGCAGCGGTGCGCGATGGCCTGGGGCCGCGCTGGCGCTGCCGCTCAGCACGCTGCCGGGCACGATCTGCGGCTTGTTCGGCACGTGCCGTGGCTTGCTCCACTTTCCGCGTAATCTTTTCAGCCATGCGCTGGGTAAATTCTGGCCCCAGTTTACTTTCTAGCCGCTGGCTAATTTGGGAGACTTGTTCGTTTACCTGCTGGCTAATCTGGCTGCCAAGATTGGCAAAATCAAAGTCAAAATCTGCTTCAAAGCTGGCGTCATCGCCCCATTTTTGATCCACAATGTCACCTTCTTTAAGGAGGATACGGCCGTTTGCCGTAAAGCTCGCATTCGTCTCGCCATCTCCTATCCGACCGATCAGCGTGTTTTCCATTTCCGTTACTTTTTCCAGCGCTAACCGATTTTTGATGGAAGGGGCGGTTGCCGTAAGGTTGAGGGGCGCATCGGCGGGCCAGCGCACTATGATGTCTCGCTCTGCGGCAAAGACATGGTCGCCGTGGCTCAAGCCGCCGCGCAGGCGAATATCACCCTGAATGCCCTGAATCGTCACCTGGCCCCCTAAATTACGCAGGTTTACGTCACGCTGTCCTTTTTCAATCGAGACATTGCCATTCACGGTGCGCAGGCTCACATCCCCCTGTGCCTGCTGCAGCAGAACGTCACCATTTACATTGCGGGCAGACAAATCACCCTGAATCGTTTGCACCGTGAGCCCTGCGATATTGCGCAGGGAGGCGTCACCGTTCACAGTGCCGATGGTGAGGTCGCCATTAATGTTTTTGGCAGAAAGGTCAGCATTGAGGGTTTGGATATGGACATTGTTTAGTCCGCTCAAGATGGCGTCGCCATTCACTTCTGTTAGATCAACATCCCCTTCGACCAGCTTGACTGCCACATCGCCATTGACATAAGCAATAGTCAGGCTGCTGTGGATGGGGACAGCGAGTTTAAGAGGTCCCGTGCTCGAAATGGAGAGTGTGCCCTCGGCGTCGTTTACCTCAAAGTTTTCACCTTTCAGAGAAACGGCCGTTTCAGCCCAGGTACGCACCACAAGCTCACCATTACAATCGGTAATGAGAATGTGTGGCGCTTTGTCCGTGAAAATCTTTTCCTGGTTCATAAATTACCTTTTTGATTTGCGTTAATGGTTTCCTGTAGAGTTAGAATTTGTGGCAAAGTTGCAACGATACGTTTCGTATCGTTTTGCGCGCTCTGCGTTCTCAGCAGGTCACAATCTCAATCGAGATAGATCTGTACGTGTTCGTTGCTGTCTTCATCCTGCACGTCAACCAGCACGCCAGATTTCATTTCTTGGATCATGCCAGTTAGCTCGTTCCAGTCCATATTCCCAATTTCTGAGCTGAACTTGCTGCCAATTTTCAGGCCAAACTTCATCATTCGGACGGGAATATTTACGGAGACGCGATTTTTGCCTGTTTCTAAATTGGCCACGCGCACCCGAAACCAATTTGGTTCCGTATCTGACCCAGCGGTTGCCGCCGTTGGAGCAGGTGCCTTCTCCAGTGCGGGCGGGGCGTTTTCTGCCGGGGCAGCATTTGTGTCGGCACGCTCTGCTTTTGCCGACAGCTCGCTTAGCAGGTTGGCTGCTTCAGCGGCCGTAATTTTTCCATTGCTCAACAGTTCCAAAATTTCAATGCGGCTTGGTTTGCTCATGATTTGCTCCTGATTACTTACCTGTTTACTCAATGATTCGATGACTTGATTTACCAAAAAAGTGCTGCCTTATCGTTCTGACACTGCTTGGTTGTGCTTACCCTGCTGGCTGCGCCGTCAATACCAGATAGCCCATCTGCTCTAGTGCCTGCAGCAACGGTTGCGGGTCGGCCATGCGGACCGCACCGTACCACCACTCACCCTGGTCGCCCCGGAAAACCAGACCACCGCCGGCATGTCGCCCTTCGATTGGGATGAGAAGCTGGGTGGGTTTGCCAGTGCGAGCCGCAGTGTTGAACACCACCGGACTGTCGAAAAACAGCTCCAAGACTAATGAGTCGTTGGCGTAGTCGGCCTGGGTTTGTTCGGAAAGCCCCACATCAACGATGCCAGAGTTATTTAAATCGCTTAGGGATTGGGTAGCTGCGTCTACCAGCGGGGTGAAGGCTGGGTGGCCGGGGTTAAGAACAATCCGTTCGCCGTGATCGACGACGACGATGCGAGACGGCCGTACATTGACCGTGTTCCCTCGAAACCAAAGCCAGTTGCCGCTGTTGAAAGCATTCACAAAGTAAACAGCGGCCACAATAAACAAGGCCAGGCCAATACACGGCTCTAAAACGCGAATTTTATTTGGATGTGTTTGTGACATTTTCAAGACTCCTTCGCGAGACGACCGTTCTTCAGAAATCGGTAATCATTGGATCAGCTTCAAAAAGTGAGGCAAATTGTGCTGATTGCTGCTGTACTGAATACCAATTACCTTCTTTAGCCTTCGCCGCGCAAGATTGTTAAAGCTTCTTCCGCTGATAACTTTCCACCGCTCAGGTCTGCTAAAACCGCCTGGCGGGTTTCTTCCGACACTTCTGGTTCTGGCGGGCCAACCTCGTATCCCATCGCCTCAATCACTTCGGTCAGGCGGCTGCGGACGGCTGGATAGGACATGCCCATTTCTTGTTCAACCCGGTTGATCTTTCCTTCACACTTTATGAACGTCTCGATAAAGCTGAGCTGTTCTGAGGAAAGCTGGTACAGACGCCCCAGCGAGAAGTGCCCTTCGATGGCGGTGTCACAGTTGCGGCAGTGCAGCCGGGTGACGTGAAGCGTGTCATTACAGATGGGGCATTGGCCGATAACAGAATTCATGGTTGGTTTCTCCTTAAACTATCGTGGTGTTGATGTTGACCATGATACTTGACAGTTTAAGTTTTCGTCCACAAGTGCTAAACAGGAACGGAATCGGCAACGGCCGTTTCCCATTCAGGTTCTTTCTCTTGAAGTGGTTTCAGCAATAAGTTTCCCGTGGTAACTTTGGCTTTGATGTAGCCAGCACCGTTGCCTAACGTACCTTGGAGCTTTTCGCCAATGAAGCCGGGCTGCTTTTGCAAATGGGTTAGGAGCAGGCGGCAGCGAATCTTACCAGTGGTAGTCGCTGCGGATAAAGTGGCGCCGGTGTCTAAAGGCAGCGTAAGCTGAAGGTCGCCCGTGATTGTTTCAAAACGGTGCTTATCTTCGCTGAGTCCGCCTGTGTAGCGCAGCTTGCCGGTGATTGTTTTGGCATAGATGGGTCCGTCTATATCGGTTAGGTGCAGGCGACCCGTAATGACACGACCCGTTACCGCCGCCTGAATCCCGGTGATATCTAGTTGCCCCGTAATCGTCTTGGCATTGATTTCGCAAGAGGCGGGCACCTGAATAATGAGCGTCGCTTTTGGCTGATCATTTCTAAACAGGCGACTCGCTTTTTGCAGGAATGTCTCATCTTGTTCGGCCCGAACAACAAGGCTGTTGTCGCGCTGCTCGACCCAGACATCCATGTGCCGATAGGTGGCATCGATGATGATCTCTTTGCTGGCAGACGGCCGTATCGTTACCGATCCGGTCTCCACCATCACGTCTAACCGGACTATCTCATTTGCGGGCTCTACAAATTGAACATGTTTCATTTTCTTCGCACCATGTTGTAAAAATTAATACCAAGGTAAATATAATTAACAACTAAGCGAATAATAATTGATCTTTGGTTCATTGTCAAGCATTTTTATTAGAAAATAAGAGAATTTGTTGATAAACTGAATAAATGTATAAATAATATCAATAATTGGCAGAGAATCTTTGATTTGTTGGTTAGTGATGCTGTTTTGTTTTGGGAAGTGAGGCGGAAACGTTATTTTTAGTGGGACTTTTCAGACACTTTTGAGATGAGCGGTGGAGATTGGGCGGGGGAAACGGCCGTTTCCCAATGTGGCTGCCGGAAATGCCAGCGCCATTCCCGCACGGTAAGGATGATCATGGTGCTGTAGGCCAGCGCGCAGGTGGCTAAAAAAAAGACGGGGCTAAAGTTTTGCTGCTGAATGGCCAGCGCAACACCCAACCAGGCATAAAGCGCCAACCCCAATTCTATGAGGATTATCCAGTCAAACGACAAATCGCTAAGGGGAACCCCTGGCCGCGAGCCCTGTTTAGGCGTGCGCACAAAGGGATGGTCACCCGGGATTAATGCCTGAAAAATAGCCCGGCTGTTGCTGGGCGCCAGGCCGATCGCGATCAGCACCATCGTTGGGAAGTGGCGCAGTCGCCAAAGCCAGTCCCGGTGCAGCGTCTGCTGGCTCAGCACAAACAGCAACGGTTGACCAATCCCGGCAACAGAAAAGAGGAGCATCCAGGGTGAATAGCGGAAGTCGACCAGCAGCAGTGGAATTTGCAGCAGCAGCAGAAGAATGAGAAACAAATTGGTGCCGTACGCTGACATCGACATGAGGGCATAAAAACGGGCCAGCAGGCTGTGCTGTTGGGCTGAAGCGATGTTACGGCCGTATTTTAACAGGCATTGTGCCGATCCTTTTGACCACCTTGCTTGCTGGCTTTTGTAAGCGGAAATCGTCGTCGGTAGCTCAGCCGGGGACTCCACCTCGTTCAGAAAGAGGCATTCCCAGTGGCGCAGGACGGCACGCGTGCTCAGGCACATATCTTCACATACCGTGTCGCTTTCCCAACCTCCGGCATCTTCCAGGCAGCTGCGCCGCCAGACGCCGCCCGCCCCGTTAAACTTTGGGAACAAGTCGGCGCGATGGCGAACTGTTTGTTCCATCGCAAAATGTTTATCCAGGGCAATGGCCTGGGCGTTGGTGAGAGGGGAGTGGCTGTTGTTCAAGTGACTCCAGCGCGTTTGTACCATTCCCAACCTGGGCTGCTGAGAAAAGTGGGGAATTGTTTGCTGCAAAAAGTTAGGTTTGGGCTGAAAATCAGCATCAAAAAGTGCGATAAACTCACCGCTGGCCAGGGTGAGCGCATGAGCCAGTGCCCCCGCTTTGTACCCGACCCGGTTACCGCGGTGTACCAGGCAGATATTGACACCTCTCTCCTTATAATAGGTCACCAATCGCGCAGCGCGCTCTGTGGTGCAATCCGTAGAGTCGTCGATTACCTGGATTTGCAGCTTGTGGCTGGGGTATTGCAGGGAAACGGCCGTGTGAATCAGCCCTTCCACCACAAACGGTTCATTATAAATGGGCAGCTGTACCGTAACGGCTGGGGGATGATCCTCTAGCGGCGGTGTCGGAAAGGTTTCACCTCGGTGTCGCCAATAAAGGCCCACGGTTAGCAGGCCAAACAGCCCAAACAGCGCCAAGCCGCCCAGCGCGGTGAACTGAAGAATGAGAATCAGGCTGCTCATTCTGAGGTTAAATCTGCCTTGTCTTCAAGATCGGATGCGGCTTTCACGGTGGTTTTGTACCGTTTGTTGAAGATGCCGCGCGGCAACATGATACGGCGCTGACAGGTTTGGCACACCAGTCCCACGTCGGTGCCGACCCGCACCACCTCCCACTCATAACTGCCGCAAGGGTGTGGTTTACGCAGGCGCACCACGTCGCCCAAATGAATTTCTACATACATGGCAAAGGATTATAGGCAAGGGAACGGCCGTCGCCAATACGATTTGCTGCTGGCTACCCTATGGCATTCTAAATGGCGGGTGAACTCATTCCCCTGCAAGGCCACAACATTCGCCGCCACTATGCCTGCACGGTATACTTATTTCCATCGCTTATTCAAAAAATACAGAGAAAAAACTATGCTTTTATTTTTACAAGGTGCCAATTATCTCGTTCCCACAGCCATTAGCTTCTTTTTAGTCGCCGTGATTGCTTTTGCTTACCATGAGTTTGCCCATGCCATTGTGGCAGATCGTTTGGGAGATCCAACGCCGCGTTCGTACGGCCGTATCACCCTCAATCCTATCCCCCATCTGGACCGCACCGGGCTAATCCTGCTGCTGATCATCGGATTTGGCTATGCCTTTACCCCCATCAACGAGCGCTATTTGCGGGGCAATCCCCGTACCTCTCACGCCATCGTAGCCATTGCTGGTCCCTTAATGAACTTGCTCATTGCCTTACTAATGGCGCTTCCTGTGCGCCTCGGCTTTGTGTCAATTCAGGAGCCGGGCCAGTTCTTGCCGTCGGTCTACTCATTTCTGGCATTTGGGGTTTATTTCAACTTATTACTGTTTGCCTTTAACATGATACCGATTCCACCGCTGGATGGCTTTCGGATCATGCTTGGTATTTTGCCGCCCGAAATGGCCTACCGTTTGCAAGGCTTGTATCAATACAGTCAAATGATCTTCATTGGCGTCTTTTTCTTGCTGCCAGTCGTGGGTATCAATCTCGCTTTTGAGATTATTGGCCCGGTGATTTCCTTTTTCTTTCCGCTGTTTCTGGGGCCATTTGCGCCATTTTTCGTTTAAAATCTATGCTGCGTTATCGTTTGTGGCAATTTTGGCAGATCGTGACGGCCGTTCCGCTATCGGCCGTCGCTCGTTCGGAAGTTGCCGCTGTTCTGACCGCCAATGAAATGGCCTTGTTTGAGCAATTTTCCTTGAATGATCAGTGGCATAGCTACCGGGTTATGAAGATGTTACGAGACGCCGGGCACGTGCAGCCACCCTTGCTGGTAGCGGCGCTGCTGCACGATGTGGGCAAAACAAAGCTCCCGCTCTCCATTTGGGAGCGGTCGCTTATCGTGCTGGCCTCTATTTTACTGCCTGGGCAAACGGATGTATGGGGGCAGGGTGAGGCGGTTGGTTGGAAACGGCCGTTTGTCGTCAAAGCCCAACATCCCGCCTGGAGTGCCGACCTTGCGGCTCAGGCAGGCAGCCAGCCGCTGGCAGTCAGGCTGATGCAGCGGCACCAGGACACCATTCAACCCGAGGATCACAGCACAGAGGCTGAACTGCTTCGGCTTTTACAATGGGCCGATGATCAAAACTAGAAGAAATATCGTAAACAGTGGGTGAGTGAAAAGTAAAAAGTGCGGCTTCCTCGATAGCCAATCACTTTTTATTTCTTTCTTTTCACTTTTTGCGCTCAACAGAGGAACAGGATGAAAACACAAACCATCACCATCATTGGTCTCGACCGCGTAGGGGCTTCCATCGGACTGGCTCTGAAGAATTCTTCGTTGGATGTAACTGTTGTCGGACATGATCCCGATGCGACTAAAGGCCAAATTGCTAAAGAGACCGTGCAGGCGATTGACCACGCCGAATGGAATCTGGTCAATGCGGCGCGCAAGGCAGATATTTTAGTCATTACGGCCCAGATTTCTGACATGGAAAGCATTTTGCAGGTCATTGGCAGCGAGCTTCAGCCGCACACCCTGGTGCTGGACTTTTCAAGCATGAAGCGGTTGGGTCTTGATTGGGCCAAGCTGCATTTGCGCCAGGGGCATTACGTGGGTGCAGTGCCAGTTCTGGCGGCGGCTTACCTTACCGACGGCCGTTCTGATGCCACCACAGCAACTGCAGACTTGTTTAAAAACAGTGCCTTCTGCCTGATGCCTTCTCCCAAAGCAGATCCCCAAGCCGTGGAACCGGCCGTAAATTTTGGATTGCTGCTGGGAGCTCTACCTTATTTCGTTGATCCCGACG
>CBDUOF010000099.1:0-15018 GCA_965368765.1 uncultured Anaerolineae bacterium
CACTCCGCAATGCCCGATGGCTTATCTTCTCCTGACAACTTGGCCAAAATAATCGTTGTCAACAGCATACCCAGTGGATAAATCTTGCCTCGTTTATCCCGTGTATCCGTTAATTTGTTCAAACGAGCGGCTAAATCGGCCAAGTCAAACGCAATGACATCTGTAACATTGGCTTCCAATATGATATGCTTCATCTATCACCTCTTCTGGTTGTTGGTTTACGAGAAACTCCATCTTACCAGAATGAGGTGATTTTTTGTCCTTTTCCGCCGACTACTGAAAAACCGTGCATTGTGCACCGAATAAGTAACGGCCTGCCGCTAAATTTGATATGATTTAGGCATGCCAAATTACCCTTACCCCGAACCTCCCCGATTCGAGCTGGATGCCCTGGGCATTCACACCAGTTATTATGAAATGGGCACGCCAAACGGCCGTCCCGTTATTTTGCTGCATGGCATGTCCACGTCTGCCGACAGCTTTCGCGAGACGATGCATGAACTGGCTGCCGAACATTGGCTGATTGCCCCGGATATTCCAGGCTTTGGCTATACGGCGTCTACCTCGCCTTACAATTTCCCGCATCTGGTTGAGTGGCTGGCAGGTTTTTGTGAAGCGCTGCATTTGCCGCAGGTATCGCTGTTGGGTCATTCGTTCGGCGGCACGTTGGCGGTGACGTATACTGTCGAATATCCTGAACAGGTGGCGAAATTGCTGCTGTTGGCTCCTGCGGTGCTGTCTTCGGTAAACTATCCTGAATTTGTTAAGCGAATTGGCGTGGGGCTAGGTCTGATTGATTTGGGATCGGCCGTTTCACAATCCAACGTCTGGGTACGGCGGCAAATCAAGACGCCATTTTATAATCCAGATTTGATGGATGAGTCGGTGTGGGATCGTCGCCTGGCCGATTATGAGCTGGCGCGGCAATCTGCCGACGTGCTGAAGGCATCAGCGTTTCATGATTTACGGCCGTTTCTCAGCAAACTTAACCACGATATTTGTATGGTTTGGGGTGAAAATGACGGCGTGGTGCCGCCCAGCGACGCCGAACAGCTTGCGGCCGTTTTTCCCCGCAGCCAAATTCACTTGCTGCCTGAATGTGGTCATGCGCTGATGCTTGAAAAGCAAAGCGAGTTTCAGGCGATTGCCAGACAGTTTTTATTGAGTGAAAAGTAAAAAGTGAAAAGTGAGGGCTACTTTTTACTTAACACTTATCCCTTCCGTATCAGGAGTTCCTATGGTCCAACGCACAATTTCTGTTTTTGGTAGTTCTTCCCCAAAGCCAGGGAGCGCCCCCTTTGGGGAAGCGCATTTGGTGGGCAGGCTGTTGGCAGAGGCTGGGTTTGCCGTCGCTACTGGAGGGTATGGTGGCACGATGACGGCCGTTTCCCAGGGTGCGTCTGAAGCAGGTGGACACGTGATTGGCGTGACTTCGGCACAAATTGAGCGGTTTCGGCCGCTTGGTCCAAATCGTTGGGTGGCGGAAGAAATCAAATATGAGACGTTGCGGGATCGGCTGCTGCATTTGGTTACCAAAAGTGAAGGCATGATGGTGCTGCCCGGTGGTATTGGCACCCTGTCTGAAATGACGCTGGCCTGGAGCTTTTTGCAGGTGGGGGAAGTGAAACCACAGCCACTGGTGCTGCTGGGTCCGTTATGGCAGCAAACGATTCAAGGTTTTTATACGCCCGAATATGTCCGGGAAAAAGATATGGATTTGCTATCCTTTGCAGATGATCCGGAAACGGCCGTGGCGCATATTGTCAACTTTCATCAATAGGGGGAAAGAGATTAGAGAGCGGAGAGTGGAGATTGAACACGAATCTCTAATCGCCAATCCTCAATCTCCTTAAAATGGAAACACTTTTTCTCAAACTTGGTGGTTCACTCATCACCGACAAAACAAAAGTTGAAGCAGTGCGCGGCGACGTACTGACCCGATTGGCAGCAGAGATTGCCCAAGCGCGGCGAGCGAATCCGGCGCTACGGCTGGTGCTGGGGCATGGCAGCGGCTCGTTTGGCCATGTGGCGGCGGCAAGACGGGGCACGCGCCAGGGCGTTGCTGACGTTGCCGATTGGCGCGGATTTGTTGAAGTGAGTGACGCGGCAGCGCGGCTGAATCGGCGGGTCCTGGCAGAGCTATTGGCGGCAGATGTACCCGCGGTAAGTTTACAGCCGTCAGCATCAGTGATGTGTGAAGACGGCCGTATCCAAGCTATTGCCAGCCAGAATGTGCAGGCGGCGTTGGCGGCTGGGTTGGTGCCTGTGGTGTATGGGGATGTGGCCTTTGATACGGTGCGAGGCGGCACGATTGTTTCAACTGAAGAGGTGATGATGGCACTGGCGGGGGAAATACGGCCGTCTTGGCTGCTGCTGGCGGGGGAAACCGCTGGCGTGTTTGACCAGTCCGGAAAGATCATCCCGGCCATTAGCCGAGCCAACTATGCCAAATTTGAAGCGGCGCTCGGCGGCTCGCGCGGCACGGACGTGACGGGCGGCATGGCAACCAAAGTACAAAGCATGTTGACCTTGGTCGATCAGTATCCTCACCTATCTATCCGCATTTTTTCTGGATTGGAGCCAAGGAACCTTGCCCAGACGCTACTGGATCCGGCCCAGGCTGATGGTACGCTGTTGAATGCAAGGTGAATTCCTTACGGGGAGCGCCTTGAGCTGGCTTCAAGCCGGATTTAACCGGTGCTGTACCTAGGCTAGACGTTTACGTCCAGGCCGGCCAAAACGATGGTGAGTTTAGGAGAAGTGTTGGCTGTTGCTGAGTTCATCGGGGGGGATGAGCTTGAGGGGAATGCTGTCCTCGGCAGGTGTTCCTGGCTGGTAGACAACCTGGGATTCACCGATGAGTGCGTCCCAGACGTCCCCCATGGTGTCGGCCAGGATGACAGGTTTACCCAGCTGATTGGCCACATCTTGCGGGGAAATGTCGTCCAGGGCAATGCGGTCGGGGTGGTCGAACATGACGCGGGGCAATAGAAGTAAATCGCCCACGCCTGACGCTTTGAGCTGTTCCAGCACGTCTTGCCCCATGAGCAAACCGGCCACGGTGATCGTGCCGCCCAGGCGCACATTTTTGATTTCTTGCACGGTAATATTGGTACCGGTGAGATTGGAAAACTGTACGGCCGTTTCCCGCAAAGTTGGGGCAAATAATGTCCCGGTCACTAACGTGAGAGATTGGAGACTAGAGATTGAAGATTGCGTTTCGTTGGCTAATTTCCACTCTCCGATCTCTTTTTTAATCACTTCCCACTCATCCAAAAAGTGCCGCACCATGCCCAATCCATTTTCATGTAGCTCTTGGCCGTCGTATGCTTCTAGCTGGGGAACAGTGCGGTTGGTGACCAGGTACCACTCATCGGTGGGATAGATGAAACGAACGCCGAACTTTTCCAGGAACCGGGCCTGCATCAACTCGACATAATCAAGGGTTACGGCCGCTTCCTCCTGCGTGTGGGTGCGCATTTTGTACTTGTGCTGCTTCGTCAGCCCCACCGGCACCACGCTCACGGACTGCACTGTCGGCCACAGGGCTTCTAAATCGTCGATCGATCGCTCCAGCCAGGCGCCATCGTTCACTTCTGGCGTGACCACAATTTGGGTATGCACTTCAATGCCGCGCTCACCCAGCCAGCGAATTTGCTCCAAAATATCAGGTGCGTTTTTGTTGCGCAGGTAACGTCGCCGTTCTTCCATGTCAGAAACGTGGACGGAGACGTACAGTGGCGACAGATGCATTGCTTCAATACGCCACCAATCGTGTTCAGTCAGGTTTGTAAGGGTAACATAATGGCCGAAGAGGAAGCTGTAGCGGTAATCGTCATCTTTTATGTAAAGTGTGCGGCGGAAGCGGGGCGCCATTTGCAGCACAAAACAAAACTCGCATAAGTTGTTGCAGCGGCGAATGTCTGTATCAAACGTGGGATGGGCGAATTCGATCCCCAGCATTTGGTTGTAGTCACGTTCTGCCTCAAAAGTCAGCATCTCGCCACCACGCCGCACCTGAAGCGTAAATTGCTCATCGGCAGCATAGAACTGTACGTCAATAATATCTTCAACCGGATTGCCATCGACGGCCAATAGTTCATCCCCGGGCAGCAGGCCATTCTCGGCAGCAACGCTGCCTGGTTCGATGGCTACAATTTGACCACCGGTGTAGGTGGTGAGGTCGATTTCTTGAAATAGAGGCATTTTTGGGTTATCCGTAATTTGGATTCGGTAACTGGTTACCGATTACCGTTTACCGGCTCCTTAATCATCTTCAAAATAACGGCCACAATCTCCGCCGGTGGCTGGTCTGTGCTGTCGATGCGGATGGCATCATTGGCGGGACGCAGGGGAGAGTGTTCCCGGTTGCTGTCGATATTGTCGCGGCGGCGTACATCGGCCAAAATGTGGGCATAGTCGGCGTTGTGGCCCTGGGCTTGGCGGTCGCGGCTGCGGCGGCGGGCGCGCTCCTCGGCAGATGCTGTTATAAACAGCTTCAGCGGCGCATCTGGCATCACCACCGTGCCAATGTCGCGACCCACCATGACAACGGCCCCCCGGTTGCCAAAGGCGCGCTGTCGTTGCACCATTTCTTGGCGTACACCCAGGTAGCTGGAAACCAGCGAGACGTTGGCATCGACTTGTGGAGAGCGCAGCTGCCAGGTGATGTCTTGCCCATCAACCAGGACAGTGTAATGACGGCCGTCTCGCTCTGCTTCCACAGGCAAGATGTCAATCTGAATATCTTGAGCAAGTTGGGTGACGGCCGTTTCGTCTGCCAAATCAATTTCACGTTGTAAGGCAGCCCAGGTCACAGCGCGATACATGCAGCCAGTGTCCAGATACAAATATTGTAGTCGTTCGGCCAGCAGTCGCCCGACGGTTGACTTGCCGGAGGCTGCCGGGCCATCAATGGCAATCAATGAAATGATTTCGCCTTCTTTCTTTACCAATGCAATTCCTTTTCGCTGACTTGTTGTGTAAAAACCAAGAAGAATTTTGAATAAGAATCAGCGGAAAATTGGTTTTTACCTGAGCAAATCACAGAGAAAGCATGCTTCGTCTTTCAAAGAACTTTCTGTGATTTGCTTGAAAACTACCTTTTTGACCTTCTGTTATGACGCCCTCTGCCTGATTTCGGGTCTGGCTCTTGGTCACGCTTTTGGCGACTGCTGCCGCTATCTTTGGCGTTGCCGGGCTTGTTACGTCTTCGGCTGAAGGGCTTGGCTGATTTATTCCCGGGCCGGGAGCGCGGCTGTTTAACCTTTGAGGCTGCTGCTGCTGCCTGTAGTGCCACAACTTCTTTGTCTGTAAGATGCCGCCATTCGCCCAGCTTCAGGTTGCCCAACGTGAGCGGCCCAATTTTTTCGCGCACGAGTTGGGTGACCGGGAATCCCAGCATGTTGGCCACACGGCGGATTTGCCGCTTGCGGCCTTCTCGCATCACAATTTCCAGCCGGGTAAAGGAGACATCTTGCTGCATGACGGTGATTTTGGCAGGGACGGTTTTACGGCCGTCTAAGTACACCCCCGCTTGCCATCTCTGTAAGGCATCCTGGCTGATGCGTCCTGCTATCACCACTTTATACGTTTTCTCATGGCCGTAGCGGGGATGGGTGAGTTTGTGGGCCAGGTTGCCATCGTTGGTCATGAGGATAAGGCCCGTGCTTTGCTTGTCCAGCCGCCCAACCGGGTACAAATGCCCCGGCAGCGGCACCAAATCTCGCACAGTGGTACGCCCTTCTTCCAATTCATCATCCAGCGAGGAGATGACGCCTTTGGGTTTGTGCAGGGCGATATAAAGCCGTTCGGCGGTTTGTGGCTTGATGGTACGGCCGTTTACCACAATCGTGTCGGTGGCAGGATCTGCTTTTTGCCCCAGGGTGGCAGGATGGCCGTTTACCGAAACACGCCCTTTGCTAATCAGCTTTTCACACTCCCGCCGGGAGCCGAGGCCAGCCTGAGCCATCAATTTTTGAATTCGCTCTTCCATGAGTTTAATTAAGAGGTTGAAGACAAGAGATTAATAATCTCCAATCTCTAATCTCCAGCCTCCACTTCTTCTTCAGGCTCTTCCAGTTCAGGTAATTCCGCCACGGTCGTAAGGCCGAAATATTGCAGAAAGTCTGGCGTGCTGCCGTAGAGGATCGGCCGTCCCGGGGTTTCCATTCGGCCAACTTCTTCAATCAGGCCCTTACTGAGCAGTGTACGCAGCGCCCCATCAGAATTGACGCCCCGAATTTGGTCAATTTGGGGGCGGGTGATGGGCTGCATGTATGCCACAATTGCCAGTACCTCCAGCGCAGCCTGGCTCAGCCGGGTGGTCAGCTCCAGCCCTAAAAACCGCTCAATGACGTCGCTGGCGGCTGGCGCGGTGGTCAGCTGCACGTCGCTGCCGCTCCACTGCAGGCGCAGGCCGCGGCTGGCATATTCATTTTCTAGAGAATCCAACAAGTTGCGCACCACGGCTGGCGTCGTTTCCAGGGCTTTGGCCAAGCGGGAGGTTGATACCGGGCCGCTGGCAACAAAAAGGACACTCTCCAGGAGGGCCGGCAGGCTCATTGAGTCGTCTTGTGGGGGGTTTTCATTATCCATTAGGTATTACGGGTTTGTTTTAGATTCAACTATAATTCTTTGATATTGACAACAGATCGCTCGCATAGGTCATGAACTGACCCAAAACGAGTGGATTATACACGTAAACTGGTAATCGGCAGAAAAATGCACCAATTACCTTGACAAAACCAAACGGAGTTGAAGATGTCTGACCCTATTGAATATGCTCGCGAAAATCAAAGCCAACATTTGGCAGAATTGATTGATTTTTTGCGCATTCCAAGCATTAGCACGCAACCAGAACGCACGGCAGATACGGCCGTTGCTGCCCAATGGATTGCCGATAAAATGTCCCAAGCAGGGCTCGAGAATGTTGAAGTTATCCCTACACAGCGGCATCCACTGGTTTATGCCGATTGGCTGCACGCGCCTGATGCACCCACTGTCCTTATCTATGGTCATTATGATGTGCAGCCCGCTGAGCCCCTGGAACTGTGGGAGTCGCCGCCGTTTGAACCCACCGTGCGGGACGATTTTTTATATGCGCGGGGTTCATCGGATGATAAGGGACAGGTTTTTTTACATGTGAAGGCGGTTGAGGCGATTTTAAAGTGCAACGGCCGTCTGCCCGTCAACGTGAAATTTATTGTAGAAGGGGAAGAAGAGAGTGGGGGCGAAAGCCTGGAGCAGTTTATCCCCCAAAATAGAGAAAAGCTGGCGGCTGATGTTGCCCTGGTCTCCGATACGGCCATGGTCAACGCCCAGCAGCCCGCCATTGTTTATGGCTTGCGCGGCATGTGCTACGCCTTCATCGACATCACCGGGCCACGGCGAGATTTGCATTCCGGCAGCTTTGGTGGCGGGATCAACAATCCGCTAAACGTGTTGGGTCACATTATTGCCAGGCTGAAGGATATGGACGGCCGTATTCTCATCCCGGGATTTTATGACGCGGTACGGCCGTTGAGCGAACAAGAGCGTGACATCCTGGCAAAGTTTCCCCTGGATGAGGCTGCCTGGCTGGCTGAAACGGGCGCACCGGAACCGTGGGGGGACCCCGACTATACGCTGGTCGAGCGGCTGGGGGCCCGGCCGACACTGGACGTGCACGGCATCATCGGCGGCTATACCGGTGCCGGGGGAAAGACGGTGCTGCCGTCCAAAGTACACGCCAAATTGAGCATGCGGTTGGTGCCAGATCAGGACCCGCAGGAAATCGGCCGTTTGCTTAAGGCGTACATTGCTGACCTGACGCCGCCGAGCGTTCAGGTTGAAGTGAGTGTGGGGCATGGCGCCCCTGCCAGCATCACCGATTTTAATATTCCGGCAATGGCAGCTGCGGCGAAGGCATACGCCACTGCCTTTGGCAAAGAACCCGTATTTATGCGAGAAGGCGGATCCATTCCGGTTGTCTCCGCATTCCAATCCCGGCTGGGGCTGGAAACGGTGCTCATGGGATTTGGCTTGCCTGGCGACCAAATTCATGCGCCCAACGAGCGGTTTTATTTGCCCAACTTCTATCGGGGTATCGAAACCAGCATTCATTTCTTGCAAAATTTAGCATAGGCTCGTTAGGTCACAAAAGCACTATATGAAGCAGCCTGTACCATCGTACAGGCAACATTCTATCCTTGCGACAGTTTTAGGTGACGGCCGTTTCCCATAAAATAGCGGCAGATCATTCACAACGATCCTCCAACTAATAGCGCAAAGGAGAAGAAAATGAATCATCCCGTTCGTGTGACGTCCCTATCCGAATTACAAACGGCCGTTTGCCAAACCGTCAGCCTCAATGGCCATATCCTGGCCCTTTGGTACGTTGGTGGGCAGGTGTATGCCATTGATAACCGCTGCCCGCACATGGGTTTCCCTTTGGATCGCGGCAGCGTCAAGGATGGTATCCTTACCTGCCACTGGCATCATGCCAGATTTGATTTAGAAAGCGGCGGCACCTTCGACCAATGGGCCGACGACGTCCGCGCCTTTCCCGTGGAAATCCGGGATGACGACGTGTGGGTAGACCTGACGATTCGGCGAGATCCAAAGGCCCATCAGTTAGATAGGCTGCAGGTGGGGCTGGAGCGCGATCTGTCGCTGGTGATTGGCAAAGCGGTTTTGACGCTGGTGGATGGCAAAGATGTGCAAACGGCCGTTGCCCCTTTTCGCATAGGCCTGGAATTTGGCACGCGGTATCGCAATGCCGGTTGGGGCCAGGGTTTGACCATTCTCACCTGCCTGATGAATTTGCTGCCTCACCTTCAGGAAGCCGACAGGCCACGGGCTCTGTACAATGGCCTCGCAGCGGTGGCATCTGATACCTTTGGCAGCTCGCCCCGGTTCATGGTACGGCCGTTGCCAGACACCAATGCTGACATCCCAACACTCAAACGGTGGTTCCGTCAATTTATTGAGGTGCGCGACGATGAAGGTGCAGAGCGGTGCATCATCTCTGCAATCGAAGCGGGGGCGAGCCCTGCACAAATGGCCGACATGTTGTTTACGGCCGTTACCGACCATCGCTATATCCAAATCGGTCACCCCGCCGACTTCACCAACAAGGCCTTCGAGGCATTGGACGTTGCGGGCTGGGAGTTGGCAAAACCGGTGTTAACCAGCCTGGTGATGGGCTATGCTCAGGCCAGCCGCATGGAAGAATCAAATTCGTGGCGGCATCCCATCGACCTAATTGAGATTTTACATCAGGCGTTTGAGCAGCTCCCGGAAGCGGCAGATAAGGGGAAGAAGGCGCGTGGTCAGTGGAACGGCCGTCATGAGCTTATCGCCACCTTGCTAGCCGACGATCCCCAGGCAATTGCCACTGCCCTGTTACACCACCTGGCCACAGGTGCCAGCGCAGTGGAGCTGGCTGAAACCGTCACCTACGGGGCCGCCCTGCGCCTTGCCCGCTTCCACACCAGCAACGAGTTTGGCGATTGGGACACGGCGCTGCACACCTTTACCTTTGCCAATGCCATCATGCAGGGGCTGCGGCGCGCACCCTCGGTGGCACTGCTGCGTGGCGTTTTTGATGCAGCCATGAGCATTTACCTCGACCGCTTCCTGAATATTCCCGCAGCGCGGATCCCAGCAGCCAACGGGCAGGTGGCAAAGCCCGAAGAGATCCTGCTTCAATTGCCGGTATTGCTCAACCAGCAGCAGCAGGTCAACGAAGCAGCTGAGCTGGTGGCCCGTTTCTTTGGCAACCAGGGCAGCCCGGACGAATTATTGGCCTTGCTTGGCCGTCTGTTACTGCGTGAGGATCGTGACTTTCACACCATTCAAACGGTTGAAGCGGCCTTTAACTTGCATGCGACTCTGCAAGGAACTGAGGCAGGCAGCCATGCCCTGATCGCTGCAGTCCGCTATCTGGCTGCCCATTCCCCAACCGTTCGCGCTCAAGGCCAAACGTACCAGATTGCTGCCCGCCTGCATCGAGGCGAGCATCTGTTTGAGGGCACTGCAGAATAAAAGGCGTCATTCAGACTGTATGTTGCGGGTTGACTCAATCGTTTATGCAGAGTCGAGCGACGGCCGTATCCTTTGCACTTGGTACAAAAGCGAACCGGAAACGCAGCTTACGACGTTTCACCATGCGTGGTTGGCAGTCCCTCGCCGACCCATTCATCCATGGATCCGTCATAAACCGAGACGTTTTGATTCCCGGCCATCAAGTGTGCCATTCCATTTACCGTTGCGGCGATGCCCCCACCGCAATAGGTAATGATTCGCTCGTGCCGCGCCTCTTCGACAAGCCGCGAGGCGATTGCCTCTTGGGGCACAAATGCCGCCATATCAACCATTAGATCTGAACAAGGTAGCAATGAAGAGCCTTTGATGTGGGCCTGGTTATAAATTTCCTCGGTCAAGGTGTTGACTGTGCAAACGTCGCCATTGGCCAGCGCCGCTTCAACTTCTTCTTTGCTGGCAAACATGCTGGGTCTAAGCTGAGAGACAAATGTGGCAGGCGGATAGTGATGACTGCCTTGCTCAACCAAGCCACCAGCCTCTTTCCAGGCGGCCAATCCGCCATTCAGTACGCGCACGTTGTTATGCCCCGCATAGCGCAGTATCCACCATGCGCGGGTGGCGCAAGGAAGATAGCCAGACGTATAAAAAATAACCTCGGAATCGTTTGCAATGCCAATATTGCCGATTTGGGCAGCAAGTTCTGCTTCTGGCAGAACCATGTACATGTAACTGCTGTTGGCGTCTGAAAAAGCCTGATGGTCAAAAAAGGCCGCACCGGGCAGGCGACTTTGCTGATACGTTTCTAAGGCAGTCATCTCCGACTCTTTGCTAAAAAATAGAATCGTGGCATCGTAGATGCGAAGATTAGGATTATTTAGTTTGGTTAACAGTTCATCAGCTTCGATTAAGAAATCTTTTCGGTTCATGCTTGTGTCTCCTGAATTAAAATAACAATTTTCCCTTTGGCGTGACCTGTTTCTAAATGGCGCATCGCGTCCTGGGTCTGGCTGAGTGGGTAGCATTGGTCGATTACCGGAGTGATTTTGCCTGCCTCAATCAGCTCTTTGACCACGAGCAAATCTGCCTGGCTGGGCTTTGCTGTAAAGTCATGGAAAGTTTTCCCACCGGTCCTGGATTTGAGGGGGCCGAGCAGAATGGCTTGAAACATTTGTGACATCGAGCCGCCGGCCATGACGTAGATGCCGGTCGGCGTTAAGGCAGCTGCGTAATCGGCGAGTTTTCTATATCCATTGGCTGCCAGTATCAGATCATACTGTTGTCCACTTAGGGTGAAATCTTCTTTCGTATAATCAATGACGTGTTCAGCCCCTAAAGATCGTGCTGTTTCCACTTTTGTCGTGCTGCAAACGGCCGTTACCACACCCCCTAATGCCTTGGCAATCTGTACGGCAAACGTCCCAACTCCGCCAGACGCGCCATGGATCAAGACGTTGTGGCCTGGTCGAATTTTGCCTATGTCCCGCAGACCTTGCAATGCAGTGAGGGCCGCCATTGGAACAGCTGCTGCTTGCGCAAAACTTAACGTTGCTGGCTTTGCTGCAACCATGGTTTCAGGGGCACACACGTATTCGGCAAACCCACCAAACCCCGCTCCAGCCAAATCACCAAACACGGCGTCGCCGGGTTGGAACTGGGTGACGTTTTGACCAACCGCTTCCACCAGCCCGGAGACATCGGCTCCCAGTATGTGGTATTTAGGCTTCAGAAGGCCTGCAAAAAAGCGGACAAAGAAGGGATTGGCTCTGAGCAGGCGCCAATCTACCGCATTTACAGCCGTTGCCATCACTCGGATCAAGACTTCATCCGCTTTGGGCGTTGGTTTTTCTACTTCTTTCAGTTGCAAAACGTCTGGTGACCCATACTCGGTATAAACAAATGCTTTCATGTTGCTTCCTTTAGATTTGATTTTTGCAGATTTAATCCACCATTACGTTCACGGTACAAAATCCACTCAACGACAATAAGATTCAACACAAGACCGAACCAGATCACCAAGCCAATCATTAAGTCACTCACGCTGCCATGGATAAAAAAGACGGGCAAGATAAACAGTCGCTGAGTGGCTGGTCCCAGCCCGATGGCAAAGCCGCGCATCATCCAGACGCGATGGCGGGGCACATCTCGGTTTAAGATGGCACGGAGGGCAATACCAAGCGATCCAATCAATCCAATGCTGGACAATGCAATACCAGAATACTTTAGAAAACCGCCGTAAGCAGGGAAGAATTGGTTCATCCACAAGCCGCTGAGTCCCACCAAGACGCCAGCAATAATCCATACACGCCCTGACAAACGATGCCATCTAGGCCAACGCTGGCGGAGCACCGGAGCAAACTGGAGTGGCCCCAGCAAATTAAAGAAAATGCCAGCCACAATGTGCAGCACAATCGGAATTGGCGTCAAAAAATATTGTATCGTGGTGAACTCATCAGGAACGGGCGGTGGACCTTGTGAAATTGTGCCTAGCTGCATTGCCCCAAATACGATGTTCAGGCTGCCCAGTAAGAGTAAAAGTGCAGGCGCAAGCCATTTTGAGGTTGATTTGATTTTCATTAAATTTGATCCTTTGTCAAAATTTGGTCTGGCGGCAGCGTGAATAGACCGGCTGCTGCCAGAACGATTAATGATTTTGTTTTGACGGTTCCCTGCGCATAAGATGCCAGTCGAGCGGATTTATAGAAGCGGCATAGATTTTTACCAAGACCACATCTGCCCTGAGTTTCGGTTGGGCGACTTCTTGAAGCTGCAGAACCTCGGGTGAATCATATTGGTGATAAGTAACCGCTTTCATGTATCTTCCTTTTTGGCCAATTTTGCGTTGATAGATTGGATTTGATTCGTACCAGCAGCCATTTCATTCAAGGCAGCATGATGGCGCGGCCAAGCAAACCAGCCACAGCTAGAGCAGTTGAATCAGTGTGATGTTATTGATTGTTTGCTAACAGCGAGCGTTAATTGAAGCGGTTTGTGTTCACCGTCCTGGAGAGAAAACTTCTAAACAGGATCATCTTTTGGGTCGTAAGTGAACACTTCTTCCAATGGTGTGTTAAAAACATAGGCAATGCGAAAGGCCAATTCTAGAGAAGGTGAATATTTGGCATTTTCGATGGCGACGATCGTTTGTCGGGTCACGCCTACTTTTTGAGCCAGCTCTTTTTGGGTCATTTCATCATGGAAAAAGCGCAATTTACGAATATTGTTACTAATCTGCGTCTTGCCCATCTTAAAATCCCCGCCGATACAGGAGCAGCCTGGAAACATCACCAACAATTTGGGACAAGATGCCAAAGAAGATAAGCAGGGCAAACATGACCAAAGGTGGCTGTCCAAAGACAAAACTGAGCATTGCCAGAAAAACGCCAAACGAAGAGACGGAATAAGATATTTTTGAGCCTTTTAGGTCAATGAGTTTATCGCGCTCATCGGCCATATCATCAATGTCAGGATCTTCTCCACCACTTTTTATGGCTTCAATAATGGCAGACACGATATGGGTGAGAATAGTGGCCGCAATGGTAAAAAAGATAGCCAATACGATCACAATTCCCCAAAGTCGGAACAGGCTTGTCGAATTTAGACCCCCATTGTGAATCATTTGAAATAGGCTGATTAAATAAATTCCCAAAATCAGCGAGAAACTGGTCAAGGATACGGCTATGTTTTTCTCTTGAAAAGACATCATTGCCTCGTTTTGTCTGTTTTCTTTTACCTTGTGTAAGATGAATTCAACAAATAGTAATATAAATTATACTTTGTGTCAACTATCTTTTACATCAATTGGCGTATTATGCATAGGTAGACGGGTAAATGATGCAAAAACGGCCGTTTGGGAACGGCCGTTTCTCAAACATTGTCTTATGCTGTTGTTCACACAATTCCGCTAACTTATTTGCGGACTGTCACTCAGCTATTATCATACATCCGAATGATTTCTCCGGTCCCTTTGCCCTCAACACTTTTTACGTAGCCATTGATGACTTTTCTCATCGGGATGGGGTTGTGGCCAGGGAAATAATCTTCATATTTGTCAACCGCATCCTCCACCAAACCAGAGGCCACCACGTTGATACGTTGGCCATTCTTTAGTTCTAAAGCCACCGCCTTGGCAAAGCTGTGGATGCCCCCGTTAACCATTGCGGCACTGGTCGTTAAAGCGACCGGGTGATCGGCCAAAATGCCGGTTGTCAGCGTAAAAGAGCCACCAGGGCTCAAGTAATTCTGGCCAATTCGCACTAAGTTGACTTGCCCCATGAGCTTGCTGCGCAGACCGATATAAAAGTCATCTTCGCTCATTGACTCAAACGCAGCCCATTTGGCGTCCCCGGCAATGCAAACAATCGCGTCTACTTCGCCAACCGTCTCAAACATCGTTTGGATCGAACCGCTGTCGGCTATATCCACCAACACGTCGCCGGAACTGCGACCGGCGATGATGAGATCATGTTTCTTTCCAAAGTGAGCGCTTACCTTTTTACCGATGGTGCCATTGCCACCAATGATGAGTAGTTTCATATTTTCTCCAGTTGATTTAGTTAAAATTAGTCGGAAGGTTATGACCATATTCTAACACATCGCCTCCACATTTCATTTCAGCCGCTGCCCAGTTCCCACTTCGGGAATGACCTTCTGTGGCAGCACAGAATGAACCCCACGCTGACGACTGCGTTGCCAAAACGATTGTTTAGGCGTTAGGTTCACTCATTCGAGTGAGCATAAAAGAAGTTAAGAGCGTTTGCCAAACGATTCCAATCAAACAAAGTGAGGCCAAGTTGTTTGCTGCATAGGGTTAAAACTGCTTGACACACCTATCTGTTTTGCTATAATTCCGCACGTTGCCTTCCTCAGTAGCTCAACGGCAGAGCACGCGGCTGTTAACCGCGGGGTTGTTGGTTCGAATCCAACCTGAGGAGCTGCAAAACACAAAGCCGTTCTCACACATTGGTGAGGGCGGCTTTTTTGTTAAACAGGTTG
>CBDUOF010000100.1:0-14872 GCA_965368765.1 uncultured Anaerolineae bacterium
ATCCACGGTGGCGGGCAACCATGCAGCTGTTGTGTGGCAGATGGTGCAGTCGGTGCCAAACAGGGCAAGATGCTCGGCGGGCTCGGCGTGGCAAGCAACGCACGCTTGCGGCGTCCCCTCGAAGTTGCCGCCAGCGTGGCAGCTTTGGCATTGGGCAATTTCGTGTGCCCCGGTCAGGGGAAACAGCTCAGCGTGCTGCGCCATTGTAAAGTCCGACAGGCTGTCCAGCCCATCGTGGCAGTCGAGGCAGGTCGCCCCGTACGCTTCGTCGTGCCGCGCCATAAACTCTGCATCCAGCTCACGATGGCAGCTGGCACAACTGCCATCTGCCATGCTGTAGTCGCGTGGCTCCATATGGCAATCGGCACACACGATGTCGGCGCTGTTGCTGGTCTTGCTGTGGTGGTTCAGGGAAAAGCGGGTGAGTGTGTGGTCAAACTCGGCCAGAGCAGCGGACTTTAGATCATACGCGTTGCCTTGATGTTCCAGGTGACAGTTGCTGCACTGGACGACATCAGGTAAACGGCCGTGCAGACCGTCGCTTTCCCGCTCCACGGCAATGCTTTGATGACAATCTTCACACAGGGTCGCCTGGACGCCCTGGAATGGCTCATGGCATTGGCGGCAATCGTCAGCCACCTCGGCATGGGACATGACATTGGCAATGGGCTGGCCGCTGTGATTGAGGGCAGACAGATCGCCAGGACTAAAGGCGCGGCCACCGGTGAGGAAGACGCCAACTGCCAATCCCACACCTAAAACAAGGGTGGAAAGGAGGGCAACTGGCGAAAAAATTGGATGCTGGCGCGCTAGCCGACGGTGCTGTTTCACTTGAATAGGCCTGCCCGAAAGTAAAGGGTGGCCACCACATGCAGCGCCACAGAAAAGAAGAGGGTTAGGCCAAACGGGATGTGCAAAATATGCCAAATACGCATGACGCGGCGGGCGGCTTCCAGCATTTCGGTTTGGCGCTGCATATCGCGGCGGCGGGTAAGCATCTGACCAAGCTGCTGTTTCTGTTCAGCCGCCAACTGATCTAGTTGCCGCAACTGCCGCTTAAGGCTACGCTGGAACTTCCATTGGTAGTAAGAACGGCCGAATATCGTCAGCACGGGATTTCGCTTGACAGGACGTTGACTAAGGTCAGCCACCAGCTGCTGAATACGTTCTGGCTTTTCGGCTTCGAATTGAGTGAGCTGTTGGGAAACGGCCGTAATTTCTTGCTCTAATGCCCGGCGTGAGGTGGTGACACCAGACAGAGTGCGGGGCAGGGCGGTGTAAAGGTAACGCCCCACAAACCCGCTGCCCACCACAACCAGGGTAAGCAAAAAGCTTACCCCCGCCAGACCGCGAAACTGAAGTCCAGTATGCATGAGCACCATGAAAGGGCCAACGATGCCTGTAAAGATGTGGAGCGACAGCCAGTACCGCACAGGCCCTGCCCAGTTAAGCCAACTGGTGCGTTTTCGGACGCTGTAGGCCGTTTCAGTCATCACCATAAGCAAGGTTCCTACAATGCCGAGCGAGTGGCCAAATGGGTGACCACCCCGTGGCACGGCCAAAATGTCGTAGGCGATATAGACGCCGCTGAGTACGATGACGAAAAAGAAGCTCATCTCCAATTCATACGGCCGGACGGCCGTTTCGCCACCAGAAGCAAAGTCTTCCCGACGAACAAAAGATGTGGTGAGGCGTTTTTGCATAAATTTCCTTTGTTTTGCGATTCTTTCGCTGCAGCTGCATGCGTTGTTGGCGGTTGGCGCAGGCCAACCACAAAGAGTAAGTGTCACAATGTAGGTTGAGGTAACGGGCAAGGGCAGTCGGTCACCAGGGTTCGTGCCAACCGGCTTTTAATCACGGCACGTCAGATTCTACACGCAGCGGATCATTCTGATTTATAACGACGCCTTTGGTGTTGCACCGGGCGCGTTCTGTCCTAGAATTAGGCCATGAAGCGACACGTATACTTAGAAGACATTCCGCTAGATGAAGCAAAATCCGTTTTTCAGGAGGCGCTTCGAACGGTCGGTTTGTGGCGGCCGTTAGAGGCAGAAGAAGTGCCGCTTGCTCGGGCGAACGGCCGTATTACGGCCCAGGCCGTCTGGGCCAAGCTTTCCTCTCCCCATTACCACGCCAGCGCGATGGATGGTTATGCGTTGCGGGCCGCCGATAGTGAAGGCGCCACCGAAACAGACCCACAGCAGTTTACGCTGGTAGAAAGCTGGGAAACATCCCCGACGGAACCACGGCCGATTCATCCTGTTAATACAGGACATCCGCTGCCACCCTGGGCCAATGCCGTGGTGATGATTGAGCACACGCAGGAAGTTGTACTGTCCGACGGCCGTTCCGGCATCGAGATCCGGGCCAGTTTGCCTCCCTGGCAGCACGTCCGTCCGATGGGTGAAGATATGGTGGCTACCGAGTTGGTGCTGCCGGCCAACCATAAGCTGCGCCCGGTCGATTTAGGGGCATTGGCGGGTTCCGGGCACGCAGCGGTTCTGGTTTATCGACAGCCGCTTGTTGCGATAATTCCCACCGGTTCCGAGCTTGTTTCGCCCGAAGCCGTAGCGGAGCGCGGCATTCAGCCCGGCCAAATCATTGAGTACAATAGTCTGGTGTTGGCTGCGCAAGTGGCAAATTGGGGGGGCGTTCCTACCCGGTGGCCCATCGTCCCCGATGAGTTTGATGCTATCCAGACGGCCGTTCGTTTGGCGGCTTCTCAACACGATCTCATTTTGCTAAACGCCGGTTCCTCAGCAGGCAGTAAAGATTACACGGCGCATGTGGTGCAGTCGCTGGGGCAATTGTTGGTGCATGGCGTGGCGGTTAGGCCAGGGCATCCTGTTATTTTGGGTATATTAGAGCCTGGTGCTTGGCCTTTGGCGGTCGATGACCAGGTGGGAACCGTCCATCATCAACCGTCGATCCCCATCATTGGCGTGCCGGGCTATCCCGTTAGCGCTGCCCTGACGGGAGAGATTTTTGTAGAGTCGCTGTTGGCGCAATGGCAAGGACAATGGCCGTATGAGCCGCCAACGATCCAGGCAACCCTGACCCGCAAGCTCAATTCGCACACGGGTGATGATGACTTTGTTCGCGTAGCGGTTGGAGAAGTAAACGGCCGTTTTGTAACCACACCCATTAGCCGGGGAGCCGGGGTTATTACCTCCCTGGTGCGTGCCGATGGCATTGTGCGTATTCCCCGCTTTAGCGAGGGTGAAGACGCCGGCAAGCAGGTGACAGTTCATCTTTACCGGGACGCGCCTGAACTGGCGAAAACCATCCTGGCCATCGGCAGCCATGATCTGACGCTGGACTTGCTGGCGCAATTTTTAGCCGACCGCCGTGGTGGACGATTGGCCTCGGCCAACGTTGGTAGCCTGGGCGGGCTGGTTGCCTTGCGTCGGGGCGAATGTCATCTCGCTGGTTCCCACTTGCTAGACCCCGAGACCGGCATTTATAACCAAAGCTACGTCCGTCGCTATTTGCCCAACGAAGATGTGGTGCTGATCACGCTGGTGGGGCGAGAGCAGGGGTGGCTGGTGCCAGCCGGAAACCCCAAAAGCATTCAGGATTGGTCGGCGGCGGGACGAGACGATGTTCAGCTGGTGAACCGGCAGCGTGGCGCGGGCACGCGCGTTCTGCTCGATTATGAGCTGGGCAAACTGGGTCTGGGAACGGATCAGGTGCGAGGTTACGGCCGTGAGGAGTACACTCATCTGGCGGTGGCGGCGGCAATTGCATCTGGCACGGCCGATTTTGGGCTGGGCATACAGGCAGCGGCACGCGCACTCCAGCTGGATTTTGTTCCGTTGGCCCATGAACAATACGATCTTGTCATGACGCGCCAGACCTTTGAGAGTGACCGGCTACGGCCGTTGCTCGACTTACTGCATGACGCTGAGTTTAGAACGGCCGTGGCCGCCATGCCAGGCTACGATGTGTCGGTAATGGGTCAGAAAGTAGAGTGTGCCAAAACTCAAAGCGACTCCTAACGTCCCCTCCAGGTTGTTTCAATCCACAATTAATCTAATTCTTAAGCTTGGTAATGGATCATTGACGCATTAACAGGATGCTAGAACTTCACGCCACTTGGTAGCCCCAAACCTTAAAACAAGTTCAACTGTATGACGGTGTACATTAATCGATCTAGCGATCATTAAATGACGCGATTATCTCGTTCATACGATTATTTATCCAAAAAGACAATGACTCATATTGGAAAGCTGGTTGTGCAAAAAAAGGTAATATTCATTTTGCTGGTTAGCGGGGCGCTCAGCCTTGTTCGGTTTAATGATATTCCGGTTGGTAGCTTTTTTGATGACGCCCATTACATTGTTCTGGCAGAAAGTCTGGCTGAGGGAGAGGGCTATCGTCTGATCAACTTTCCTCATGCCCCGGTCGAAGAGGCCTTCCCACCGGGTTGGCCATTAATATTGGGCGGGGTAACGGCCGTTTTCGGCAGCTCTTTATTTTGGCCAAAGGTTGTATCTTTGCTCTTTTGGCTGGCCGCCATTCCCCTGGTTTACAAGCTGTTTGCCTCGCGATTGACCCCGGTGCTCATGACCCTGGTGCTGGCCCTGGTGGCGCTAAATCCGCATCTAATTGGCATGGCGGGCACCGCCATGTCCGAAGCGTCTTACGTGTTCTTTACCCTATTGGCTTTGGTACTGCTGAATACCTGGGCAGACCAGCCAGAACAGCGCAGCGTGTGGCTGCTTTTGGCTATTGCTCTGGCTGCATTCCTAGCCATGCTCATCCGAACCATTGGCGTGGCGTTGGTGCTAGCGGTGCTTATCACGCTTGTGCGAAACGTCAGGCGCCAGCATCTCCGCTGGTTGGTGTTGGCAGGCAGCCTGGCGGCGGTGGGGATAGTGTTGCTGGCGCTTTTCAACCGTCAATCAGGCGGAATGCTCATCTTTTCGCAAAGTTACAGCAGTCATTTGGCTTATTTGCTGCCCCGCTGGGCGTCATTTTTGCGATTTTGGGAGGTGGGCACGGCCGTTTCTCTAGAAACCCTGGCCAATGCCGTGGTGCCCATTTTTGAACTGCAAGGATTGACCCAATTGCTAACGCCCGGGTTGATGCAGATTATGGCCATCGCCGTTCTGCTGTTGGTGGCAGCGGGCTTTTTTATTCGCTGTCGGCAAATGTCGGCCGTGGAGTGGTATGTGCTGAGCTATACCGCCATCTTTTATGTTTGGACGATCTACATTCAAACGGTCCAGCCCCGCATTGCTCTGCCGCTCATTCCGTTTGCAACATTCTATCTGGTATCGGCCGTCACCCATGCCATGCAGTGGCTAAGTCGAAGGACCACTCAAAAAGATGCGGGCAGACTGGTGCAAACCATGCTCATCTTGCTGATGGTTGTTTATCTCGGGCGCAATGTTTACGCCAGCCGAAATCCAGTTGAACGAGATATTGTTGATTTAAAAGCGGGCACGACCTGGATTGCCGACAATTTGCCTGAAGAGATTGTGGTCATGTCACCCAATCCGGTACCCGACTACCTGTATATGCGTCGTCAGACAGTTGATTTTCCTAATGATGCGGCACAACTTGCGGCGCATATTGACGCTCAATCAGTTGAATATATCCTTGTTCGGCCCAATCTGGCATTGGGAAGGCAGCGCAACCTTGATGCCAAGAGTATTCAGCTGTTACAAGTTTTTCAGGCAAATCCTGAACAATATAAATTGGTATATCAAAACCAGTCGTCCCAGGTTTGGATATTCGAGGTTAGGAAAAGTTTATGATTAGACGAGGACGTTCCTGGGGAGAAGTTAGCGGAAGTGAGTGGCGTGGTCTATTGCTTATCGGCGGTGGCATGTTGGCCTTTGCCTATTACTTTCTGTGGTGGCTCGAAAGAATTCATCAATTATCTATCTGGCTGCTGCTCGCATTTTTATTTGCAGTTGCTTATGGTGTCATCCAAATCTTAGGCAATTGGGCACTGTACTTGGCCACACATTGGCGAGGGATTGTACCCGTTTTGCCGGTGCCAGAGCATATGAGCGTTGATGTTTTTTTAACCGCTTGCGGCGAAGATCCTGCGCTGGTGGAGCGGGCCTTGCAAAAAGCGGTGTCAATGCGTGGCCACCACAAAACTTGGCTGTTGGATGATGGTGAAGATTACCGACTGGCGCAAATGGCCAGTCGTCTGGGTGCAGGATATTTGGTGAGAAACGGCCGTTCCGATGCCAAAGCCGGGAATCTCAATGCTGCACTTGCCCGCACCAGCGGCGATATTGTCGTTATCTTCGACATTGATCATGCGCCCGAATCAGAGTTTTTGGAGCGCACGCTGGGTTATTTTCGCTTCCCCATGATTGGCTTTGTCCAGGTAATGCTCACTTTTGAAAATCAGTCAGATGGCTGGGTGGCCAAGGCAGCCGCAGACAGCAGCCTGGATTTTTACAACCCCACCTCCATTGGCTCCGATGGTTTGCAAAGCACGACGCTTGTTGGCAGCAATGCCCTGATTCGTCGCGAGGCGCTCGAATCAATTGAAGGGTACCAGCCAGGCCTGGCCGAAGACCTGGCCACCTCCATTGCCCTGCATGCCGCCGGGTGGCGGTCGGTTTATGTGCCCGAACCCCTGGCACCGGGCTACGCTCCGCCGGATTTGACTGCCTGGTTTACCCAGCAGATGAAGTGGGCACGCGGTGTTTTTGAGCTGCTGCTCACGGCTTATCCAAGATATTTCGGCCGTATGCCCCGTGGGAAACGGGCCGCTTACGCCGTGCGCATGACGTATTATTGGATAGGTATCGTTGTCTTTTTACATCTGCTGGCGACCATTTTTGCCCTTTTTAGCCCAACCGATGCTGCTCGTGCTGGTTTGGAAGATTATTTGCTCCACCTGGCCCCTTTGGGCACTGCTGTGGTTGTCATTCGACAGTTGGCGCTGCGTCGCTGGCGGCATCAATCGCTGGAATCTTCCAGACAAATAAAGCCAATGGTGTTGGTATTTGCCTCATGGCCGGTATATACGCTGGCCTGGGTAATGGCCCTGCTGCGCCTGCCCCTAGATTTTCGCCCGACGCCTAAATCGCACAGTGGTTCCCTGAAAATACGCTGGATGATGCCGCATACGGCCGTTGTCATTCTGCTAACTTGGGGGCTGTTGCGTTATGTGGCCCAACCGGCGGCCTTGTCACTGCTCATTTGGGGCTTTGCCGGTGGCGCGTTGCTTGCCCATCTCATCTTGATTGCGCAGTGGGTCTGGTTTTCCGTCGCAAAATATAGAGAAAACCGTTTGCAGGTAAAGATGACCCAGATGAACGGCGTAAAAGAGGCCAAATTTGCTTCGCTCAAGGGCGAAAAATCAAATCTTTAAGGAGACTGATTCTTGCCAACCCGCATCTTAGACCTGAATCTGGACGATCTGCCAGAAGTTATAGACGGACTGGTCGGCTATGACGCTGCCCTGGTTTTGTACCGTTGGCACGGCGTGCCTGTGGGGCAAGTCAGGCTGGAAGTGGTAGACGGCCGTCTGGCTCTTCCGGAACTGCGCAGCGCCGCCATGAACGCCGGGAATCTGCCACTTTGGCAAGAAATGGCTGCCCACTCACTGGATTGGAATGAACGCGCTCAACCGCCCTGGCCGCAGGCAACCGTCGCCGTCTGCACCCGCGATCGTCCTGAGGACATCCGCCGCTGCCTGGAAGCCTTCATGCAGCTCCCCGATGACGGCCAGGAATATTTGGTCATTGATAACTGCCCCAGCAGTGAGGCTACGCGGAACATTGTAGCCAGCTATGCCGGACGCGTGCGCTACGTGCGGGAAGATCTCCCGGGGCTAAACATGGCTCGCAATCGGGCTCTGGCCGAGGCCAGCCACGAGATCGTGGCGTTTAACGACGATGATGCCGTGCCGGACCCGGGCTGGCTGCGGGCGCTGCGGCGCAATTTTGCCAATCCGGAAGTTCTGTGCGTCACGGGCCTCACGATGCCACTGGAACTGGAAACGGCCGCACAGGAAATGTTCGAGCAATACAGCCCATTTGGGCGCGGCTTCAGCCGCCAGGAATTTTTGGGCTCCCCAGAAATGGCGTTGGCTGCCGGGCGCGTTGGCGCTGGGGCCAACATGGCCCTGCGTCGCTCAGTCGTTGGCAAAGTTGGGCTGTTTGACGAAGCTTTGGATGCCGGAACCCGCACTCAGTCGGGTGGAGACACGGAGATGTTTGCCCGCATTTTGGCCCGTGGCTACCGAATTGTTTACGATCCCGCTGCCTTAAGCTGGCATCGCCATCGACGCACTTGGGAAGCCCTGCAGAAAACAGCTTATGGCTACGGGGTTGGCGTGTACGCATTTTGGACCAGTTTGTTGATTAACGAGCGTCAACTTGGCGTCTTCTTGGCAGCCTGGGCCTACTGGTGGCATTACCAGGTGCCGCTGCTGGTGAAGGCGCTGCTGAGGCGAAAAGGCAGCCTGCCACTGACACTCATTTTGGCGGAGCTGCGCGGCTGCCTGGTCGGTGTACCGGCCTACATGAAGGCGCGGCGGCAGCTGCAGCATAAGGGTACGGCATGACGACGATCCGGGCTTCACTCATTATTCCAACACACAATCGCCGGGATGCGATTCTGCGGGCATTAACGGCCGTTTCCAATCAAACCGTGCCTTTGGATAATCTAGAAGTGGTTGTGGTCGCCGATGGCTGTGTGGATGATACGGCCGTTACGCTTCGCCAAGCTAGGTTCCCTTTCCGCCTCACAGTCCTGGAACAGCCTGGCCTTGGCCCAGCAGCCGCCCGAAACGCTGGCGCCGCTCATGCCGCAGGACAAATTCTTATCTTTTTCGACGACGACATTGAAATTGTGCCAGAATTTGTGCTCGCCCATCTGGCCGCCCACCAAAACCGCCAGAATTGCGTGGTGATGGGGCAAATGCCACCGGCGCCGCAGGCCAACATAGGATTTTATGAGCAGGGGCTGCAGCAGTGGTGGCGCGATAGATTTTCCCAAATGCGCCAGCCGGGCTATCGCTTTGGGTATGATGACTTATTCAGCGGCAATTTTTCTGTTCCAGCAGCGCTGTTTTCCCAGGTGGGTGGTTTCGATGAAGCACTGCGCTGCCATGAAGATTACGAACTTGGCCTGCGTCTTATAGCCGCTGACGCTGCCTTTGCCTATGCAGATGGGGCAATTGGCGTTCACCACGATAAGACCAACAGCACCCGATCAATGCAGCGACGCAGGGCAGAAGGAGAGGCAGATTACTATTTGCTCCAACGGGTTCCGGAATTGCTGCTTGATTTACCGATTGCCCAATCTGAGTGGACAATTCTACAGCGCGCCATGCGCTATTCTGCTTTCAAAGCGCCAACGTTCGGCGATGCGATGGCTCGTTTTCAACAGGCGCTGCTTGCGCCTCTGGAGGTGTTGTGGCTGCGGCGGCTGTGGTGGCTGCTTTTTGCCCATTTGCACGATTATTGGTATTGGCGCGGCGTGGCTATTGCCCAGCAAGATCCGGCTGCTGTGGCTCAACTCTTTGTGCAGGAGGAACGGCCGAATCCTACCCCTGAACTCACGCTTGATTTAGCCGTTGAGAAGGAAACGGCCGTCGCTAAACTGGACAGCCATCGCCCAGCCTCGCTGCGCTTGATTTACCGGGACCGCTGGTTAGCCGACGTTTCTGCTATGCCTGGCAAAGAACGGCTTCACGGCGGCCATCTACCCCGGTTGCTTGTGGAGACAGCCTCATTTCCATGGTTGTTGGCCCAAAATGAGCTGCCCGGGGCACTCCCCCCTGTGCCTGCTGCAGAGATTCGCATCGAACCGGAGGATTTACCAGAATTTGAAGCATCGGTTCAGTCCAAGAAAGTGATTGATGTGGATGTGGCTGAAAAAGTCCCGGCGCTGCAAATTGGGTCATTTTCCGGGGTGCATGCCCTTGTGCGGGTGCGTGGCGTCCCTGTCGGGATGGTCACCCTCAATGGCTTGAAGGAGGCAACGCTTCCGGCAGGCCGACTGGCGAGAGCGATTCAGTCCCAGTTGGGCCATGCGCTGCTGGCTGCGGCCTGGACCAAACCCGCGGTTCCGGTCGAACTGCCACCAATGAGCGTGGTGGTGTGTACCCGCGACCGGACAGCACAGTTGGCACACTGCCTGGAAGCGTTGCAAGCGCTGGATTATGCGCCGCTGGAAATCATTGTAGTAGATAATGCGCCCTCTTGTTCCGATACGGCTCAACTGGTTGCTGGTATGCCTGTGCGCTACGTTCGGGAGGATCGCCCTGGCCTGGATTGGGCGCGGAATCGGGGGTTGGCGGTGGCTTCCCACGATTTGGTCGCTTTTACAGACGATGATGCCCGCCCGGACAAGCAGTGGCTGCGAGGGATTGCAGCCGCATTTGCCGATGAGGCGGTAACGGCCGTTACCGGCCCCGTCCTCCCCCACGCATTGGATACCCACGCCCAGAATTTGTTTGAGTTTGGCTATGGCGGCATGAATCATGGCTTTGCCCGACGGGTAATTCGCCGAACGCGACTGGCGTCAGCGGAACTGCTGTGGGCCAGCGGCTATGGCGTGGGAGCAAACATGGCCCTGCGCCGCAGTCATTTAGGCAAGATCGGCGAGTTTGATGTGGCGCTGGATGTGGGGACCTACAGCGGCGGCGGTGGCGACGTGGAGATGTTTCATCGCGTGGTGGCTCGTGGCGGCACGCTGGTGTATGAGCCTACGGCTCTGGTGTGGCATCAACATCGCTCTGACGATGCGGATTTGCGAAAGTTGGTGCAAAATAACGGCCGTTCCTTTGGCTGCTACCTGCTTACCTGTGTCCGCAACCGGACCGTTGGTCGTGGCACAATAGGCTGGTTTACCCTACGCCACTGGCTGTGGGGCTGGTTACTCAAACGGCTGCTGCGGCCGAAAGGATTTCCCCGTCGCCTAATTTTGCGGGAGCTGCTGGCCGCGCTTGGCACTCCCTGGCGCTATGCTCAAGCGCAAAGGCAAGCTCGGTCTGCCCAGCGGCAGGCTACACGCCCTCTACCGGAAACCAGTCAAGTGGTGAAGGTAAGGGGTGACGCTTAGATGACTCGGTTGTGGGCAGCTATTTTGGCCATTGGCCTGATTATGGCCGTTTTGACCATGGATTTTTCTGTGCCTGCTGTAGCTGCCTGGCAAAATGATGCCGTGCCGGTGACGATCAAGTTTACCCAGCCGGAAGCAGCCGAAGCGGTGTTGGTGTGGGGCGTGAATGGCTGGCAAACCGTGCCAGAAAGAGAACGGCCGTCCCACACCATTCTTCAAGATGGGGTGATGTGGACCCAAATGACCAGGCTGGATGACCATTTCCAGGCCACCCTGACACTGCCCGCTGATACCACGGTCGAATATGGCTTTTTAGTGACGCAGCGACTGGATGGAACGGCCGTTTCCATCTGGGAGGCGGATGGAAGCCAAGATTTTCAGATCGTCGTCACAAGCGAGCAAACCATCACACATGAAGCGGTGGTTTCTTTGGTTGACGAAGCCGCGATCACGGTGTCCGAAAACGGTCGCTGGGTTACTCAGCAAGTTTTCTACGAGTTGCCAGAGGCTGGGGAGGTCTCCTTGCTGTGGGGGCTAAACGGTTGGCAGCCACTTCCAGACGTCCCATTGCCGACCAGCACAACAGTTGAGGATGGCATCATGCACACACGCATGGTCGGAAACGGCCGTGTTTTTTCCACGGAGTTGACGGTGCCTGCCGATACCACGCTGGATTTTGGCTTTTTAATCACGCGCAAGCGAACGGGGGAGTCGATAACGGCTTGGGATGCAAAGGGCGCCAGCGACTTTCAGGCCAAGGTGGCTGAAGCGGTGCCAATTCACATCCAATCGCAGCTCAATCTGGCCGAATTCCCGACCGAGCAGCCAGCCTTTGCCCCTGGGTGGGGCTGGGTGGCTGCCTTGCTGCTGCTATTCTTGTTGGCTAATTTAGGCGCCCGGCAGCTGGTTGCGCAATCCAGACACGACTTTAGAGAAACGGCCGTCTCGATCATGTCCGCGGCGCTGGTGTTGTCGATTTTTATGGTGATCATTCGAGCGACCTTGTTGGGGGTGGGATGGATTTCCTGGCGTATATCCTGGGTATTGCTTCCCAGACTGTTGGCAGCCGGGCTGAATGATTTAATGTATGGAACGGCCGTTGCCGCCATTTTTTTGCTGCTGGCCTGGCTTCTGCGTCGGACTTCACGTGGACTGCGCCTTCTGCGCGGCTTGTTTGCCGTGCTGATGACAGTCTCGCTGTTGTTGGCCATGGCCAATATTCAAGTGCTGCATTTACTCGGTCAGCCAGCGTCAGTGCAGCTATTTTACTATGCCGATTTTCTTAACAGCGCTGATTCACAATCAAATTTAGCCGATAATCTTCCGCCAACGGTTATTTTGACCCTGTTGCTGGCCTGCCTGGCTTTTTGGGCAGCCAGCCGCTGTTTGGCGCGCGGCTGCCAGCAGATGCGGAAATCCATTGGGTGGCCGTTTCTACCCAGCATGATGACACTTCTCATCGTGCCCGGCGTCGTCTTAAACGGTGCTAGCAGCTGGCCAAAGCGGCAGTTGGTTAATCCGGTCGTGGCCCTTGCCGATTCTGTCGTGGAAGCTAGACAGCGCCCCGTGCTCTCTAATTTAAGCTTCCCGGATGGGTTTGCGGAGGAATTTGACACCGTAGCGAGGCCAGAGCGCTTACCCTTTGCCAGCGAGGTGCCCGTGCGCAACGTGGTTTTTATCGTGCTGGAATCTGTTGGAGCAGACTATCTTTCCTCGTACGGCGGTTTGGAGACCGTGTCGCCTGTATTGTCCAACTTGCGTTCAGACGCCATCCAGTTTGAAAACATCTATGCCCACGCGCCGGCTTCTAACAAATCGCTGGTATCGCTGCTTGGCGGCATCTACCCATGGATTTCTTATCGCAGCATTACCCAGGAACGGCCGTCTCTGCCAATGCCTACGCTTAGCAGTGTGCTTCACGAAAATGGCTATCGCACCGCTTTTTTTAGCACAGGCGATTGGCGCTTTCAGCAAAGCGACAAATTTTTGGCCACAAGGCAGTTTGATCTGGCCCAGGATTTAACGTCACTGCCATGTGAAGGGCCACAGTTTAGCGACGGCGAAGAACTGTATGCGGGTGGCGCCGATGATGGTTGTTTGGTGGATGCCGTAGTGAATTGGATAGCAGAGGATGACGGCGAACGGCCGTTTTTCGCCATGCTGTGGACGGTTGAAACGCACTACCCTTACTTTCTGGCTGAAAACGAGATAGACTTTGGTGTGCCTGACCCAGCGCTGAACCGATACCTCAATGGTGTGCATCATGGCGACGCCGAAATTGGACGGCTAATCAACCAACTGGCAGAAGCTGGCGAATTAGCAGAAACGCTCATCGTTGTGACTGGCGATCATGGAGAGGCGTTCGGCCAGCACGGGCAGTTTGGTCATGCGCTGGGCATTTACGAAGAGAATGTACACGTGCCGCTATATTTAATCAATGCGGGTCTCTTTTCTGGTGAAACGGCCGTTACAGTTGGGGGGCATGTGGATATTGCGCCAACTATTTTAAACGTTTTAGATATCAACCCGCCATCTTCGTGGCAAGGCAGCAGCCTGTTCGCCTCAGAGCGAAACGGCCGTACATATTTTTATTCGCCCTGGGCAGATGCCCTTTTTGGCTTTCGTGAAGCGGAGTATAAAATGATTTTTAACGCCAGCACGAACCAGACAGTGCTGTATGATTTGCAGCAGGATCCAGCTGAACGAACGAGTTTGGCGGTGGCAGAGGCCGCCTTCGTGCAGATCGGGGAGCAGCGCCTGGCGGCCTGGGTCCAGGGACACGCCCGCTTTATCGATCAACTTTTTGCAGAGGAGAGCCAGTGATGAACCAAAGCAGCATCCAGCCGGGTTTGCGGCTGATCTACCTGCGTGATTTGCTGCGGGAGCTCGTTGTGCGTGATATGAAGCTGCGCTACAAGGGTTCCGTGCTGGGGCTGGCCTGGTCGCTGCTGAATCCATTGGCCCAGCTGCTGGTTTTTGGACTGGTGTTTAGCACTATTTTGCCGTTAAATATTCCCAACTACACGGCTTTTTTGTTTAGCGGTCTGCTGGTGTGGAGTTGGTTTCAGTCGTCGCTGTTTGCCGCGACGACGGTGATTGTAGACGGCCGTTCCCTCATCAAGCGGCCTGGTTTCCCGGTGGCGCTGCTGCCAGTCGTCACGGTGATGGCTAACCTGGTCCATTTTGTGCTGGCGCTGCCGGTGCTGCTGCTCTTTTTGCTGCTCACCGGGCTGCCGCTGCACGGTACTGTTTTACTGCTGCCGCTGCTCATTGCTATCCAATTTTTACTGACGCTGAGTATCGCCTATTTTCTAGCCGCTGTTCATGTTACCTTCCGCGATACCCAGCATTTGGTTGGGGTCTTTTTGCTCCTTTTCTTTTACCTGACCCCAATTTTTTACGATGGCGGTGTCGTGCCCGAAGCCTTTCAACCGTTTTACCGACTAAACCCCATGCTGCATCTATTGGAGGCATACCGGACGATTCTCATAGACGGCCGTTTGCCAGATTTTGTGACGTTGACGGTGGTCACTGCCATCTCCTTGGGGCTGCTTCTGGCAGGGTTTCGCGTTTTTCGACGAGCCAGCTATACCTTTGTGGAGGAGCTGTAATGCCGCCAACGTCACCCGTTGCCGTGGAAAATCTAGGCAAACGGTATCGCCGTTTCCAGGCCAACCGGCCTACCACTCTGATTGAAACGATCGCCAGGGGCTTTCGCGGTCTGCGAACCCTGGACTACTTTTGGGCCCTGAAAGACGTGAGCTTTTCCGTGGAAAGCGGGCAAATGCTGGGCGTGATTGGCCACAATGGCGCCGGCAAGTCGACG
>CBDUOF010000101.1:0-14866 GCA_965368765.1 uncultured Anaerolineae bacterium
GTTTTTGGTGAGGGAAACGGCCGTTATCCTTGGCAGTGGCGAAGACCGTGCTGGTGAAGCAGATGGTTCCGCAACGGTCGTCATCACCCATTATGCGCCTGAAGCGGTCACAATACAAACCAGCAGCACTCAACCCCACCTGCTCATGTTAACCGATGCCTTTTACCCTGGCTGGCAGGTAACGGTTGGTGATGTGCCCGCCGAGTTACTTCAGGCCGATGGACTATTTCGGGGCGTCTTGCTGCCCGCAGGTGAGCAGGAAGTTCGCTTCACTTTTGTACCGCAAAGTTATCGACTGGGGCTTTTAATAACGGCCGTTGGGTTTAGCCTGCTTGGTTTGTTGGGACTCGCGCTGATCGTTTTGCAGCGTATGGAAGCCAAGCGGTGACATGGGGTATTGCTTAGGAGAATGAGATGGAACTATTTTCGCGTCCCAAACTGGGTGTAGCACTGTGGCCGCTGCGTCAAATGCCTTTAGCGGCAGCGGCCAAGCGGGTGGCCGAGATGAATTATGATGGTGTGGTGCTGCCTTTTGCTATGATAGATTCCCCCGTCGCTGCTGCTGAAATCTTGCGGTTTCAGCAGCTGACCTGCTTCGCACTCTCTCCAAACTCGGTCGATTTGGCTCATCCCGATACGGCCGTTCGTCAATCAGCCATGGCGCATCTGGAAGAAGTGATCGAAACGGCCGTTGCCATGCAGGTGCCGCTCGTTACGGTTCGCAATTTGCCGGGGCGCATCCGGCCCCTTCGTTCCGTCGCTGAAGAGCAGGCCCTATTTGAAACGGCCGTTGCCTATCTGGCCGATTTTGCTGCTGAGCGAGCCGTTCGCCTCGCAGTCGAGGTGGTGAACCGCTATGAGTCCTTCCTGTTTATACGAACGAGCACCGCCCTGGAAATGCTCCAACGAATAGACAATCCCGCGCTTTGCCTTACCCTCAGTGCCTTCCACATGAATGTGGAAGAGCAAGAGGCTGCAGCAGCGATCCATGCTGCTGGCGAGAAGTTGGCTCTCTTTTTCATGGCAGATTCCAACCGACAAGCAATTGGGCATGGCCATCTCAAGCTTGGGCTGCACCTGTGGGCCCTGGAATCTTTGCCAAACGTGCCAATCATTTTAGAGTGCTTACCCGCAGAAGGAGATCCGTTTGGTGAAGAGATAGATGAGAACGGCCGTAACCAAGTATTGAGCTACCTCAAGGAATCCCGAAGCTGGTTCTAATAGTTGACATAAAAGCAATTGCTATCTGTTCTGGCGGAGGTATAATTGGCGGCTTGAAATATTATACAAAGAATAAAATTGATTCTACGCTAAATGGGTTGTATTTAGACATGAAATCAAAGATTGAACAGATTCAATAGATTTTTATCTGCGTAATTTGCACACTCTTTGATAAAAATCTATTGCGACAAGTTATTTGGCAAAGAATCCTAGAATTTAGGAGAAAACATGTCAGAGAGAAAAAAAGTTCGCGTAGCTATCATCGGTATTGGTAACTGCGCGTCGGCATTGGTGCAAGGCGTTCAATATTATAAAGATGCAGCCGACGATGCCGAAATTCCTGGGCTGATGCACGCCACGGTTGGCGGTTATCATGTGCGAGACATCGAATTTTCTGCCGCCATTGACGTGGTAGAAGGCAAAGTTGGAAAAGATTTGAGTGAAGCCATTCTGGCGCATCCCAATAACACTATCAAGTTTGCCGATGTACCCTACCTCAACGTGCCGGTAAGCAGGGGCATGACCCATGATGGCCTTGGGAAATACGTCAAGACAATGGTAGAGAAAGCACCAGGCCCGACGGACAACATCGTCAAAATCCTCAAGGACACGGGGACTGATGTCATTATTAACTTCATGCCGGTGGGCTCAGAGATGGCAACCAAATGGTATGTGGAACAAGCATTGGAAGCAGGCTGTGGCTTTGTGAACGGCATCCCTGTATTTATTGCCAGCTCTGAATATTGGAGTAAACGCTTTGCCGATCGTGGCTTACCCATTGTTGGTGATGACATCAAGAGCCAGGTTGGTGCAACAATTACCCATCGTGTTCTAACCAATTTGTTCAAGGATCGGGGCATTCACCTGGACCGCACCTATCAGCTAAACTTTGGTGGCAACATGGATTTTTACAATATGTTAGAGCGCGAACGTCTGGAGTCTAAGAAAATTTCCAAGACCAACGCCGTGACCAGCCAACTACCTTACGATATGGGTGCGGAAAATGTTCATGTGGGTCCGAGCGATTACGTGCCGTGGCTCACTGACCGAAAATGGTGTCACATCCGCATGGAAGGGCGCGCCTTTGGCAATGTGCCGCTGAATCTGGAATTAAAGTTAGAAGTTTGGGATTCACCTAATTCCGCAGGAGTCATCATTGATGCGCTACGCTGCGCCAAATTAGCGATGGATCGCGGCATTGGCGGCCCACTGATTGCCCCATCGTCTTACTTCATGAAGACACCGCCAGAGCAGTTTACTGACGATCAGGCAAGAAAATTAACCGAGGCCTATATCGCTGGCGAGCTATGATTCACAGGCGTGCCACTAGCGCTAGATCCGGGGTGTGAAGCGCTGTATTGGTGACTTGGGGAACGGCCGTATTTCTGGCAACGTAGACAATATTGCCTGAAATTACGTCTTGACGCTCTAAAAAAGCTATGCTATAGTGCCTGAGCTGTGAAATAGTCAGCAAAATTTTTTAAGGAGATAGGCGCAAATGAACATTTCTTACTTCGACAGCTTGATCATTGCACACCGTGACGCCGTTGGCGGCAGTGCCAACCTTTGCGCCTGTGACCCTGTCCCGATCTCGTGATTTATTTCACGACTTGAATTGACAACGACGGTCACGGCGCTAAAAGCCCGTGACCGTTTTTTTGTTTTGCCGCATTGAACGCCACGGGTATACCCTGTGGCGTTTTTATTTGTTCTGGCAATCTCCCGGAGGTTGTTTATACCGGACAAAGGATGTCAACAATCGTTGATATGTTTGGCTAAGAAAGTGGTTGACGGATTTGTTGGCCAACAATTTGGAAATAATCATGAATAAAGAATCCTTTAATCTAAAAGAAACAGTTTCTGAAAAGAAAATAGTTGGTCTGTGGCGATTGCTCAAGGGGCACCAGGTTATCTATTTGATTGCGTTGCTAAGTGTGGGCGTGGCGGCATTGGCACAAACCGGGATTTATTACTTCCTGGGCTATTTTGTGGACAACGTTTTGCCCGCGGATAATTTGCTGCAACAGCTGCCGTGGGTTGCTTTGGGCTTTATCGCATTGGCAACCCTTCAGGGGCTCTTCACTTTTGCCGGTGGGCGTTTGGCGGCCAAGACGTCGGAAAAAGCGGTCTTGCGCATTCGCAACTATTTGTATGACCACATCCAGCGGCTGACGTTTACTTATCACGACAACATGCAAACAGGTGAACTGTTGCAGCGAGCCACGTCGGATGTAGACATGGTGCGCCGCCTGTTTGCGGAACAGACCGTGGGCATTGGCCGCATTGTGCTCCTGTTTGTGGTGAACTTCATCGCTTTATTGACGATCAATGTACGATTGGCGTTTATGTCTATCGTGGTCATTCCGGTGATTTTGGTCATCTCCTACTTCTTTTTCATCAAGGTGGGGCAGGCGTATGAGCATTTCCAGGAACAGGAAGCGACGCTCTCTAATCGCCTGCAGGAGAATTTATCGGGCGTACGCGTAGTGAAGGCGTTTGCTCGGCAGATGTTTGAAAAAGAGATGTTTGAGACGGAAAATCAGGAAAAGTATCGGCGCGGAAAGCAGTTAACCCGAATGCACGCTGTCTACTGGCCATCTACTGATATTCTCAGTGGAATGCAGATGTTGCTGGGCTTTTACCTGGGTGCTGTCATGGCGATTGACGGTGTGATTACGGCTGGCGCCTACATCTCTTACATGGGCTTTGTCACGCAAATTATCTGGCCGATTCGAAACCTTGGCCGGTTGATTGCTGATGTTTCGACCGGTTTGGTGTCGTACGGCCGCATCTTGAAAATTGTGCGTGAGGAGCAAGAACCAATCACAGCAGGTACACACCGTCCAGAAACGGCCGTGCGTGGTGCTGTGGTGTTTGAGAATGTCAATTTCACTTACGAAGGCGAAGAAGATCAGGTTTTGCATGACATCTCCTTCGCAGTTGAGCCCGGACAAGTCGTCGCGCTGTTGGGCGGCACAGGCTCTGGAAAGACATCGCTGGTGAATTTGCTACCCCGTTTTTACGAGTATACCGACGGCCGTATTTTGCTGGACGATGTCGAGCTGAAGGCGTATCCGCGTGATTTTCTGCGTAGCCAGATTGGTATTGTGATGCAGGAACCGTTCCTGTTTTCGCTCAATATTCGGGACAACATCACCTATGGCGTAACTCGACCGGTGACTGAGGCAGAAATTGAAGCAGCCGCGCGTGCTGCCGCTGTTCACGACGTTATCCTCGATTTCCCCAAGGGGTATGAGACGATGGTGGGTGAACGGGGCGTGACGCTCTCTGGTGGACAAAAGCAGCGGGTGACTTTGGCGCGTACCTTCCTGCGCAATCCGCGCCTATTGATCTTGGATGATGCCACTTCTTCGGTGGATACGGAAACAGAATCGGAAATCCGGATGGCGCTGGATCGGCTCATGGCAACGCGGACGACCTTTTTGATTGCTCACCGGATTCAGAGCGTGATGAATGCGGACCTGGTGCTGGTGATGGAAAACGGCCGTATCGTGCAGCGGGGCACGCATAACTCGTTAATCCAGGTGCCGGGCACATACCTGCGTACCTACAACTTGCAGTCGCAAATTGAGGACGAGTTGGAAGCAGATTTATCGGCAGCTGCGGAGACGACTGTGCAGTCGAAGACGACTGACGGTCAGAATGGCTATCACAAGCTGCCGCAGGCCGGTGATTAAAATGTCAGTGGGCAATGAAGGCATTGCCCACTGACGCAACAACGAGAAAATCTTATGTCTGAACAATATTTTGAAGAAGAAGAATTTGATAGTGAGGTAAATGGTGAAACCGTGCGCCGCATTTTGCGAGCGGGTTTTAAGCATTGGCCTTTCATCGTCACATTTCTGGTGTGTATTACGGCCGTTGCCCTCATCGAGTCTTATTTTACGTACTTGAGTAAGCGGATGATTGATGAGGGAATCGTCGCTCGTGACCTGGAGGCACTGCGCTCATTGGCCATCCAATATGGGGCGTGGTTTCTTGTGTTTGCCCTGTTTGTGTTTGGCTTCATTACTGCAGCCGGGTATCTTGGACATTTGGTGCAGTACGATTTGCGCAAACAGATGTTTAACCATCTGCAGAAGCTGCCGCTTTCTTACTATAATCGCACCCCGAACGGCTGGATCATGTCGCGGGTTACTTCTGATGCGGTGCGGGTTGGTGATTTGGTTTCCTGGGGCTTTTTGGATACCGCCTGGACCATTACCAGCGTTCTTACCTCGTTGGGCTTCATGTTTGCCATCAATTGGAAGCTGACATTGCTGGTGTTAATCATGATTCCGGCGTTGTGGAAAGTTGCCATCACGTTCAAGCAAAAAATCCTGACGGAGTACCGGCTGGTACGAAAGCTAAATTCCAAGATAACCGGCACCTACAGTGAAGCCATTACCGGCGTGCGAGTGGTGAAGTCGCTTGGACGGGAAGATGAAAACCTGAACCAGTTTCAGGAACTGACAGATGATATGTATCAGGCATCGTACCGGGCAGCTTGGTTATCGGCGCTGTTTTTACCGGCCGTGCAGTTGGTGAGCGCCACCGGCATTGCTGTTATCGTTTGGTTTAGCGGGCTTCAATTTGAAGCGGGCGGCATGACGATTGGTGGCCTTCAGGCGTTTATCTCTTATGTGACCTTTATGCTTTGGCCGATTCAGCAAATGGCGCAGGTGTATGCCAGTATGCAGCAAGCCGTGGCCTCGGGCGAGCGAATCTTCTCGCTGCTGGACACGGAGCCAGAGATTGTGGACGCTGTGGATGCTGTTGATCCCGGTTCGATTCGGGGCGATATTGTGTTCGATAATGTGTCGTTCCAATACGAAGAAGGCAAACCAGTGCTAACCGATTTCTCGCTGCGGAGTCCGCAGGGGGAGACGGTGGCATTGGTGGGGCCAACAGGTGCGGGTAAATCGACCCTGGTCAACCTGATTTGTCGTTTTTATGAACCGACAGCGGGGCAGATTTTGATCGATGGCCTCGATTACACGAAGCTGACCCAACATGCGATTCAATCGCGGGTAGGCATGGTGCTGCAAACACCGCATCTGTTTTCTGGCACGGTGATGGACAATCTGAGATACGGCCGTCTTGATGCCACAGATGACGAAGTGGAAACGGCCGCTCGGATGGCCGGGGCACATGAGTTCATCTTGAAGTTGGAGCATGGTTTCAAAACCCAAGTGGGTGAAGGTGGTGTCTTGCTCTCGGTTGGGCAGAAGCAGCTCATCAGCCTGGCGCGCGCCATTTTGGCCCAGCCAGACATCTTCATTATGGATGAGGCGACCAGTTCGGTAGATACGCTGACGGAGGCTTTGATTCAGCAAGGGATGGAGACGCTGATGAACGGCCGTACCAGCTTCATCATTGCCCATCGATTATCCACCATTAAGCGCGCTGACCGGATTTTGGTCATTGAAAATGGTGGCGTGTCTGAAATGGGCACCCATGCAGAGCTCATCCAGGCACGTGGCCACTATTACGAACTGTACACCAGGCAGTTCCGTGACGAGCGGGAAAAGGTGTATGGGCTGGATGGCGCGGTGCCGACAGGAATGTAAATAGGTAACAAGGAAATTGGGCTCCTGGTCTAAATTGCCCAATTTCCCAGTTACTAATCAGGACGGGATACAATGAATAATCAACAGAAACAGTTGCAAACAGTTTTACAGGCTCTTGCGATGCCGGTAACTGGTCAACTGCGCCTGTATCCCAACGACGTGTGCAAAGTTAGCCGGATGATACAGGAGTATGAACAGTTTGAACCGCCGTTTTTGGCAGAAACTGGACATCGTCTAACGATGGCTCAGGAAGACGTATTGCGCTCACTGCGGCGGGACTTAAGGATTATGTGTGGCGAAGCGAGTGAGGCAGATCATGCTTGTACGGATTTGGCTTTGCGACGCAATGTTGCCTGGCGGCGCGTGCGCCTGCTGGCCAGGTCAGCCTTGCTGACATTTGGCTGGCCGCTCGTTCCGTTGCCAATTGCTGAGCCAATGCTGGTTTGTTAATTCATGAGAGGCATCGTTGAAAAACGATGTCTCTTTTTTCTCTCTACTCTGTCCTTAAATGGCGACTTTTTATGCTGGTTAACTGGATAAGCCGATCATTCAGGGTAAAAAACGGCCGCTCCCCTTCTGGCACCCACCTTCTCTTACTGCAAAAATGGATTTGACTGCTTTTCCTGCCCAATGGTGGTCGTTGGACCATGACCACAGAGGACGGCCGTTTCATCTGGCAGCGTAAATAATTTTTCCCGTATCACTTTGATCAATGTGGGATGATCGCCGCCGGGGAAGTCGGTGCGGCCAATGCTGCGCTGGAACAGCACATCGCCATCAAACAGGACGTTCTGCTCCCGCACGTAAAAGCTGACGTGCCCTGGTGCATGGCCTGGAGTGTATAGAACTTCAAATTTTAGCTGCCCTACTTCGATGATATCCCCTTCAACCAGCATGTGGCTGGCAGGCGGAGGCGCAGGCATAGTCAGGTTGTAATGTTCCGCAGCTTGAGTGGCGTGCCCAAGCATGGGAATGGCTTCGGGGTGGATGTAGATGGGGGCGTTCGTTTCCGCTTCCAGCTCGGCCAGCCCGCCAACGTGGTCAAAATGGGCATGGGTGAGCAAAATGTGGGTAATCACAAAGCCGCGTTCAGTGGCCAGAGCGGCAATGTTACGGCCGTTCCACGAGGGGTCAATGACAGCGGCTTCCATCGTCTCGGTACAGGCTACCAAATAGCAATTTGTCTGGAGTGGCCCCAAGGGGAGCTGCAAAATTTCAATCATGATTTCTTCCTTCTGTGTTATCAAGCGAATTCATTCGCGGTTACCTCTGCAAAGCGTTACGGCATTTGTGGCCAGATCTGATGTCTGCCGAACGGGACAAGCCGCTGGGCGCGCCAGGCAAGATACGCAATCTCTGCCAAAACGGCCAACGTGAGGGCGGCAGCGGCAGTGGGAAGACCAGCCCACTGGTTTGCCAAGCCAACGGCAAGCACAACCACGGTAACGGCCATGTTGACCACCATAGCTATGTTAACGGCCGTTGTTTTACGACCGTTTATCAACACCCCTCGCAGCCACATGCCAAAAACCGTTAGCGCGGGGAAGGGCAAGAAGTAGATCAGACTATTCTGAGCCAATGTGCCAACTTCAGCTGTCATGTCCTGCACGCCAAGCAAGTAAAAACGGGCCAGCGGACTAAGGATAAACAGAGCCACGCCTGCCGCCACAATCACGGCTAAGGTAAGGGTAAAGCGGCGGATAGGCTGGTAGTTGGCTGTCCCCTTGCTGAGCGCAATGACGGCTTCTGGCAGGGCCAGGGCTGCGGCCCGCGCCATCAGCATAATCTGGAAGACAACGGGCCATGCTGCCAGCGATTGGGTGGGGCGGTCTAGCCGTGCCAAACTAAAGGTGACGAGCGGCTGAACCAGCAGCACCATGACGGCCGTTCCTGCCAGGGGCAAGTGGAACCAGAAGAGATCACTGTAGGTAAGGGGCGGCTCGTCAGTAGGTGCGCTTGGGCTAAGTTGGTTTTGCAGCAACGGCCGTATGGCCAAGGTGGCATAAACTGCTTCAGCCAGTACTCCCGCCATCAGCGCCGTGGTGCCATTCACCACACCGGGCCAATTTGTCCATAAGGAGAGGCCAATCACCACGCCACCGGACGTAAGCAGGCGAACGGCAGTGCCCCAGGCCATCTTGCGTGGCTGGTTAAAATGAATCAGTATGCCCTGTAAAAAACGCCGCCAGGCAATAGCCGCGCTCCATAATGTCATGATTTGCAGACCCGGTCGTACCCAGACTGCCACGTCTTCCGGGGTGCCTAACCAGTGCCGCACAACCAGATTAAACATAGGCGTAAAGGCGATAAGGATCGTAACGGCCGTTAGCAGCACCATCCAATGAATGGTGAAGCGGCGTACCTGTTTATAAGATGCATGATCTTTCACCAGCGCTGTTGATGTAGCTAGTAAATTAATGATGGGGCTTTCTATCATGACAGAGAGGCTGACCACAATCCCTTGGGCCGCCAGCATGATCACCTCATTGGGCAGACGATTGATTGCCGCACTCACGATAGGGCCTTCGGCCGTCATGAGCAGCCAGCTGGCAAAAAGGGGCAGCCAGAACCAGAAAATATCCCGTTGACGCATTTTTGAACCTTCCGTTGCTGCTGACAGCGATTGTTGGTCATTTCGCATTGGTTGCGGAGCCAGCAGTCAGCAAGCCCCCGAGTATAGAGGAAGTGAGGCTAAAAAACGATCTGAATTTGTCGCTTTAGGAGGTGCGGGCGGGCGGGATGTCTGATTGTTGGGATTGGCTTAGCCGCGTGCTCAGATCACGCAGCTGCTTGAAGCTAATGGGCTTCAACAGCACTAAATCGGCTGTGTCACGTAAATCTTCAGCCATTCGGTAATCGGCCGTTGCTAAGATCACTTTTGTCTGCGCCAAACGGCCGTCGGCCCGAATGGTGCGCAAAATGTCACCGCCAAATACGCCAGGCAAATGAAGATCCAGTATGACAATATCGGGCACTTCTTCTGCAAGGGTTGCACGTGCTTTTTCCCCATCACTTACAGTCTTGGTGTTGTAGCCAGATAGCTCCAGAGCACGGGCAAAAATGTGTACCAAATCTGGATCATCTTCAATAATTAGGGCCGAAAGTTTATTAAGTAGTTCAGTCATTGTTCCCATCTCTTATTTTCTTGTTTTCGGGACAAATAGGCAGCAGCACTGTAAAGGTGCTGCCGATGCCGATCTGACTTTCTGCTGTTATTGTCCCACCCAGTGCGTGGGTTATTTCTCGTACGATAGTGAGACCCAGCCCAACACCGTTGTGTCCACGAGTCATGCTATTGTTAAGCTGATGAAACGGCTGAAATATATTATGCAGTTCGTCCTGCGGGATGCCTTTGCCAGTATCACTTACCTTAATGCACCAACTGGTTGCGTCTTTCAACGCGATAGAAACACGAATCTGACCACTTTCGGTAAATTTGATGGCATTGGTACACAAGTTTATCAATATCTGTTGGAAGCGAATGGAATTACCCTTCACTTTTTTAGGCATGGTGGGAGCAATCGTCATGACAAGTTCCAAATCTTTGGCATCTGCCATGGGCTGAAAGCGGGTATGTGCCTGTTTGAAAGCATCTTTTAGGTCAAATTCATATAGTTGAATCTCTAACGTGCCTGAATTAATACGTGAAAGGTCGAGCAAGTCGTTGACCTGTTCATTGAGGTAGCCACTGTTTTCTACAATCCGACTAAGGGAACGGCGTTGGCCGCTGGTAATAGGTCCATATACTTCTTCTTGTAACATTTCGGCGTGTCCCAGAATGGCACCCAAGGGCGTGCGCAACTCATGACTCACCTTGGCCAGCAGTTCGCTCTTGGCCAGGTTGGCTTTTTCGGCCGTTTCTCGGGCAATTTGGGCTTCCGTGATGAGCTGCTGCAACTCCAGGTTGCGCTGCCGGATACCGGCTTCTGCCTCGATACGACGGCTGATGTCGCGTAAAATGAGAATGCGGGCGCGTGGATGCGGGCCTGAGATGTAAAACGGCCGTATTTGAACATTAAAGTAGCGCATTTCGCCGTTTGTTTGCACACCAATTTCATCATCAACTTCCATCGTATCGTAAAGTGCTGTTTTTTGGGCAAGCTCCGAGGGTAGCTCTGCCAGCGATTTCCCCATGAGTTGCTCCAACGTTGGGGCAAGTAGCTGCCTGCCGGCTGCGTTTATATCCAGCACCCGATTGTGCATATCAAGCAAAATAATCCCATCGAGTAAGCTTTCTACGACGATGCGTCGGGCAATCGGAATGATATCGAATAGATCGAGGCGCACGACACCCCAAATGATGAACAGGGCGCTGAGGGCAAAGGCAAATGGTGTGATATCAAACTGCCGGATAGGGCTTAGACCCGACAGGTACAGCACATTGCCTAGCATGGGCATGGCTGCTGCCAGAATCAGGATGATTGATTGCCAACGAAAGGGTTGAGGATATAGCTTAAGTGTCCGGAAAAACAAGCCTATTCCGCCGAGAATGAGGACATAGGAGTAGGCGGAATGGATCCAAAACCAACCGCCATAGCTGTTGGCCAACATAGGTATTGGGCCAGACTCATCCAGCAGGTTTTGTGTCCACAAGAGAGCATGCTGATCGTTGGTAAATGCAATAACGATGGTGACGATGGGGAGGATTGATAAAAAGACGACCCTTGCTTTGAGATTACGAACGTGTTGAAAAAGGAATTGATAGGCAAATACAAACCAGGCAACGGGCGTGAAGGCAATTCCAATATACTCTACCTGGGCCCAAAAAACCTTGCTTTCGAGTCCGACCACGCTCAGCTCCAGGGCGTACCCAATTAGCCAAATGGAAACGGCCGTTGCCAGCCCTAAAAATGACACAATCCAATGGGCTGAATGTCGGCGTGGCCAGGTAATGACGGCCGTAGTCATCAGCACTACAGCAGCAATTGTCAGCGTCGTTATAGCAAAATTCATGCAGTTAATCCAGTCAAAGTCGTCTTTTTAAACGCGTTACTGGCTCTTAGCGGCGAACTTGATAGCTGATAAAAAGAGGGGAGGCGTAATAGCCGTTAACCTGCTGCCGGGTGCCATCAGGGAATTGTGCCGCAACAGCTGTGAGTTCCATTTCGCGCTGCGGCAGGAAGATGAAAATTTGATTGCCGGTCGGTGCAGGTGGCAATGGACTATCAAACGATTCCACGTTAAATAAGTTAGCACCTGCCTGAAAGTTAGTCAATAGGAAGGGAAGGGTAGGGAAGTCGATGTAGAGGATAGGCGGACCATACAAGTAGGCGGTCCATTCTCCTTCGAGATCATTCAAATAGGTGGCTAATTCGTAAGCGACTTCTGTATTGGTATCGGCAAATTGATGCTGGGTGGGGAAGCGGCCGTAATAAAATAGCAAATCGTTCAATGAAAAAAGGAGAACGAAGGCTACAAGAATAAGGCCCACCCGCATCGTCGGCGCCTGCCAATCTGATAACTTAAGCTGCCAGTCGCCTAGATCGGGCGGGGTGGCGTTCGTTCCAGGTGGCTGGAATGCTGCCAAAACAAGATTGCCCAGGGTGACCAGGGCGACGGCTGCCAGCAGCGCCAGGGCCGGTGTGGCCATGACCAGCCGGTGGCTTTGCGGCGATTCCAGCACGAGCGCGCCAGCTATAATGACGGTGAGCAGGGGCCAGAGCAGAAGTAAGCGGTAGCTGTTTTGCCGCATCTTTAGAGCCGCCAGAAAAAAGCCTAAAATCATGAAGACGGCTGGACCAAAGCTTAGAAGTGGAACCAATGGCCGGTAGGCTGGACTATTGTCGGGAACACCGTTGAATGCCAGTGCCGACTGCCAAAACGCTTGCCACAATACGGCCGTTTGCGTCAACCCACTACGTGCCGCTTCTTCGACCAACCAGCCGGTTTGGTTTGGTAAGATCCCCAGGATATTGGCCCGTTCGGTCCACAAGACGGGGTTGTTGTTGTAGAAGATTAGCATCGGCAGGGCCACGACCAGCGCCAGGGCCGCTGCGGCCAACAGGTGCCAGCCTTGCTGGCGTACAGAGGACCAGTCAAGCAGCGCCGTTGCCCCAAACCAGACGATCAAAATGACGGGCAGCACCCGCGAACTTGTGAAGGCATAGGCGTTTAGTCCAATCAGCACGCCGACCCACAGCCAGAGCGTACGTTGATAGGGTGCGGAAGACGGCCGTTTCCAGGCAATGCCTATTGCCCCCAAAGCCAGCAGCACCAGCAGCCCATCCCAAATATTGGTCATTCCCATCCGACTGTAATGAAGATGGTAGTGGGAACCAAGAAGCAAGACGGCAGCCAACAGGCCCGTGAAATTGCCAAACAGCCTCTTGCCAATAAGATAGGTTGCAGCCACGGTTGCTGCGCCCACAAATGGTGATAGCAAACGCACAGCCAGCACCGTTGGCCCCAAAATGCGGATAGGAATTGCCATGAGGTAAAGGAGCAGCGTCGGGTTGGTCAGCCAGCCAGTGCCAAAGGGATTTTGCAGCTGACCCTGAATAATCTGTATACTGTTCAACCCCAGGCTGGCTTCGATGCCGTTGAGCATGAACGGATTGTCGGTGAGGTTTACCAACCTTACCAACAGCGCCAGGGCAAAGAGCAAAACGGCCGTCACCACCGTGCCTCGCGAAACAAAAAGGGCACGCCTTTCGCTGGCAACATCCTGCCACCCATAAAAACAAATGACGAGTGCGCCAAGCCAAAGGAACAGGGCCAGCAGGGGCTGTTCGCTACCGGGCACGCTTGCGACACGTTGGGCAAACATGGCGAGCAGTAACCCAGGCAAATAAAGCCAGCGTCGCTGGGGGATTTGGCTTAAGCGCGGCAGTTGCCAACTGCGCCCTGTGCTGTCGCTACTTGCACGATTGCGCCAAAGCAGTATCAGCAGCCCCAGGCCACTGTACAAAAACCAGCGCTTGGCGCCATCAATATTGAGACGATTTCCGGAAAGGGCCACTTGCCCCATGCTGGCTGCGAGCAAACTAAGGATGCCCAGCAAAATATTAAACCAATTTGGACCCAGACGGCGTGAGGGTGTTTCATCCAGGGGCGTCAATTGTGGCGCAGCAATAGTGGCTGTTTCTGGTGCGATTTCGGGTAAGTCAAGGACGGTTTGCGGGTCTGACTGCGGTCTGTGCTGTCCGGCCACGGCCGCCTCTAGCGTCTCGACGGTAAACGGCCGTGCTGCTGGCAGCTGGGCGGAAATGGGACCGTTTGCCTGCTTCCGCGCAACGATGAGTAGATAAGCCCCTTCATTGCCAAATGGTTCGTCATAAAACGGCCGCAACCATTTCTCCGTACGGTTTAGACTGCTCTCCCATGGCGCCAGAAGCCAATGTCCGGTCAGGGCATGCAAAATCGCTGAAGGCACACCCTGCACGTGCCCCCATTCCAGAGCCCGCAAGGCTCGTTTAGAAAAATAATATTGCCAGCGCTCAATGCCAAACCCTGCTTGTGCCAACCGTTCAGCCCAAACTTCGGCAGAATCGGTGTGGGCATGGCGGGAAATGCGGTTGAAGAAGTTGCGGTACCAGGTTGCGGCACCGGGCAGCCCCAGCCGCTCAAAAAAAGCGGCGCCGCCCAGATAGTTGGTGAAGTTGTGGCTGGGCATCGTGATGAGAAAACGGCCGTTCAGCTGCATCACCCGATTTGTCTCATTGAGAACTGGCTGGATGTCTGGAATATGCTCTAACACAGAGTTGCTGAAAGCGCTGGCAAAGTGACCATCAGGAAAGGGCAGGTTGTCCCCCATGGCTTGAAGCACAGTTTCATACATCCCGGAGCGCTGCGCTTTTCTGAGCGGATTCCACCAGGGGTCAATGCCCATCTCCAGCTTCCTGTCGAACACCATTTGGCTAAAATGGCCATCACCGCAGCCGACGTCCAGCGTTGGGCCAGGCAAATCGACTGCAAAGTAGAAGCGGGCCTCGACGGCGCGCAATATCGCCCGAAAAGCGGGAATCGTTTTAAGCTGCCGCCACAGCAAATCATCCCGTGTTGAAGAGGCAAAGGGTTGGGGTTCGTTCACGTTAGCTGCCAATTTGTGGGTTAACGGCCGTACGCATCGCGCATGG
>CBDUOF010000102.1:0-14856 GCA_965368765.1 uncultured Anaerolineae bacterium
TAAGCAGCTGGTTCGGCCGTTTTGCCGACCAACTTGCCTGACTGTAATTTTTGGAAAAGCTGCACATATGCTTTTGCCGTTTCATCCGGAGAAAATGTTGCGCCAATCAGCTGGCTGTCCCGCTGATACGCTGTTTTATCATCCAAAATTTTGATGATTGCTTCTGCCAGGGCGTTGTGATCGCCAACGGCCGTCACTTCTCCCATGCCCGTCATGGTCACGGGTTGGCGCACGCCAGGTAAGGCACAGGCCGCCACCGGCACCCCATTTTGCATCGCCTCAATTTGTACCAAGCCAAAACTTTCTGTGCTGTTTAGGCTGGGCACACACAGGCAGTCCAGGCTGTTAAAAAAGGCACTTAGCTCTGGACCTTCAATGTTTCCTAACAAATGGTAATGATCCTTATATTTGGCAAATAATGGGGCCAGGCGCGCGGCATACGCTTCTTCACCAATGATGTTTTCATACTGCCCCGCCTGCAAGACGCGCACGGTGGGATGGGCCTGTCGCACGATGGGCAATGCTTTCAGCAACACCTCTACCCCTTTTTCAGCAGCCAATCGGCAAATGATGCCAATGACTGGCTCATCCCCAAGTTGGTGTTTGGAGCGGAATGCCCGCCCGTCAGCTTCGCTATAAATTGGCAATTCAACGGGAGGGGGAATGATGTGTAGCTTTTGATCGAGATATTGCGACAAAAATGGGGAATGTGTGCCGTAATCTCGTGTGTAGGTCACAACGGCATCGGCCAGGTGCCCGGCCAGTTGGTTCATAGTCTGAACGACGCGGTCAACCATCCGATTAAAGCCACCTTGCGGAAGCTGTAAATCACAATGATAGGTAAGCACTACGGGTTTACCCAAAGTACGGCCCCGCATCGCCACACCTGGAGCATCAAACTGCGGCAGGTGCAAGTGCAAAATATCTGACTGCTGGGCCAGTTTCCAGGCCATCGGGCCGAAGCCGGGCATGAGAACCCCTTTACTGACCCGTGCCGCAACGGGTATCCGTACGACCTTGACACCATCGATGACATCATAAATGGGCAATTTGGAATCATATTGCGACGTTAAAACGGTGACGTCATGTCCCATTCTGGCGAGGGCTTTGCTGAGCCGCTCCACATAAATGGTGAGCCCGCTTACCCATGGGCGATAATAAGTCAAGACTTCAACAATTTTCATAGATTTTTCCGTACTGTATATTTTTTAGATGACAAGGAAAGCTGTGAAATGGTGCAGACCCATCTTATTCTTTACTAATCACTTTTTATTTCACCTGCCTCATTCGGTTTCACGTCACTTTGCCGCCGCTGCATAAATCGCTGGGTTGTTTCCACTACGCTGCGAAAAGTTGTGCCAATGCGTGTCAAACCAATCAGGCCTAAAATGATCATGCTGACGAGATTAAGCGCGTGATAAACGACGGCAAACCCCGCAGCGGCGCCTTCGGCCTGCCCCAATGCCAGCATGGCGGCCGTAACACCAATATGGAATACGCCAATTTGCCCTGGTGAAGAGGGCAGGGCGATGCTGAGAGCCGCGGCACAAACCACAAAGCTAGCTGCTAGCAAGGAGACTTGTCCGCCGACGGCCCGAATGCCAGCCTGGTAAGCAAACAAGATGGGAATCCAGACCAAAATGCTAAGAAGCAGTAAAATGAACCCATCTTTAAGCCGAGTCAAACTGCCCAAGCCATCAAGAAGTTCATTCATACGGCCGATCCACTGGTCTGTGTTCAAGAATGAGATGCGGTTGAGAACGGCCGTTCCCCACCGTGTGGCTAACGGCCGTTGATTTGCTGCCACGATAAGCAAGCCAATGGCAGCCAGGGCCACAATGCCCGAGACGCGGGCGCCATCTTGCATCCAGGTTGGTAAGCGAACGACCTCGGTTAGCGTAAAAGGCAAAAGCGCCACAATAAACATCATGTCTAAAATGCGCTCCACCACCATCGTGGAAAGCCCTCTGGCCAGCGAAATGGGTGGCACATTGCCAATCAGAACGGCACGCGCCACGTCTCCTAGCCGAAAAGGCAGCACCATATTGAACATGTAGCCAATGTTTTGAATGTGGAACACCTGACTCCAGGAAATCTCATTGGCCAGCATATAGCGCCAGCGGACAGCACGAATCATCATGAATAACAAGATACCTACGGCGCTAAGGCCAATGTAGGCAAAATTAGCTTGCCGCAGCGCGGCAACAATATCGGCCGGTTTTACCAACAGCACAATAAGCCCAATGGAAATTGCGCTTATGATCATGCCAATCCAGAATTGTCGCCGATTTTGTTGTGGCTCTTGACCAGAACGTTCCATAATGGCGGGATTATAACAAGAACAGAACAGCTTCGCATAAACCAGTACAGCAGTGCGATTGAACTTTGTGAGAAACGGCCGTATCCTTTAAAAAATCTTATGACAATCCCTTGTAGTATCGGCTATCAAGGAGACCGATAAATGAAAACCTGTATTATCCATGTTCAGAAATGGGCCCAGGCTTATGCGCCAACTGAGGAAATGCTGCAGCAAAAGCTGCTAGCTGAAGGATTAGCCCCGACCAAATGGGCCAGCAGCCCCCATGATGTGTTCTCTGCCCATGAAGATCCTTTCGAAAAAGTGATCTATGTAATTGATGGCTCCATTACCTTTGGCTTTCCCATTGAAGGTGAGCCGACAACGCTTTATCCTGGTGATCGGCTCGATCTACCGGCTGGCATTTTGCACAATGCCGTGGCAGGGCATAGCGGCGTGGCGTGTCTAGAAGCCAGACGTCCGTTAAAATAGTCGGTATCGGCGAACCATTTATTAAAGCCGAAACAGGAAAGGAGTTGGCAATGGAATATCTGAACTTGGGCAAGAGTGGCCTAAAAGTGTCGCGTATCTGTTTGGGGATGATGAGCTATGGGGATCCAAACTGGCGGGATTGGGTGTTGGATGAGGCAGCGGCACGGCCGTTTATCCAACGGGCGATTGAATTAGGCATCAATTTTTTCGATACGGCCGATATGTACTCGCTGGGTGTCAGTGAAGCGGTTTCCGGCAAATTGCTCAATGAATTTGCCAGCCGCGAAGAAATTGTCCTGGCAACGAAAGTTTACTTTCCCATCGGCAAAGGTCCAAACGGCGGCGGACTTTCACGCAAGCACATCATGGAAGCAATCGACAACTCTTTACGCCGCCTCGGTACCGATTACGTTGATTTGTACCAGATTCATCGCTGGGATTACGAAACCCCCATCGAAGAAACGATGGAAGCCTTGCATGACGTGGTGAAGGCGGGCAAAGCGCTATATATTGGTGCATCCAGTATGTTTGCTTGGCAATTTGCCAAAGCCCAGCATACGGCCGATTTGCACGGCTGGACTCGTTTTTCTGCCATGCAAAATCATATGAATGCTGTCTATCGCGAAGAAGAAAGGGAGATGCTGCCACTCTGTCAGGATCAAGGCGTTGGCGTTATTCCCTGGAGTCCGCTGGCTAGAGGTTTCTTGGCTGGAAATCGCAAACGAAATGCCGACGACCCTACAGCCCGAGCCAAAAGCGATGAATTTGCCAAAGACATGTATTATGAATCGGGCGATTTTGACGTAGTGGATGCGGTTGTGGCCATTGCCGCGCAGAAAGGATTCTCACCAGCACAAATTGCCCTGGCCTGGCTGCTGCATAAGCCGGGGGTGACCGCGCCAATTATCGGGGCGACAAAGATGTATCAGTTAGAAGAAGCGGCTGCGGCCGTGGATATTTCCCTGAGTGACGAGGAAATCGCCCAGATCGAAGCACCGTACAAGCCCCATTCGATTTTAGGCCATCAATAAACACAAGGTGCCCCAAGTTATTCGGGACGTGGCGAGAAGCCGCGTCTGATAGCAAGAAAAAAGGACGCCCCGTGGCGTCCTTTTTTCTGCATAGATGATTTGAGCTGAACGTTGTGCTTATTTGGCAAAGCCCACAGCGCGGGTCTCTCGAATCACGGTGACCTGAATTTGCCCAGGGTATTGCATGCTTTCCTCAATTGTTTTGGCGATATTTTTGGAGAGGCGCATCGCTTCCAGGTCGTCGATTTTGTCTGGCTTGACCAGGATGCGAATTTCCCGACCTGCCTGCAGCGCATAGGCACTTTCTACACCGGCAAAGGTGGTGGCGATTTCCTCCAGCGTGCGGACGCGCTTGATGTAATTTTCCAAACTTTCGCGCCGCGCCCCAGGGCGTGCCCCAGAAATAGCGTCGGCCGCTTCCACAATAATCGCCTCGACGCTCTCTGGCTCGACTTCATGGTGATGGGCAGCAATGGCGTTGACAACAATGGGGGGCACCTTGAACCGTTTGGCGTATTCGGCACCAAGCATAGCATGGGTGCCTTCCTGGTCGTGGTCCATTGCTTTGCCCAAATCGTGCAGCAGCGCACCCATTTTGGCCACTTCAATGTTGGCTTTGAGTTCAGCCGCTAATACGGCTGCAATTTTAGACGCCTCCACAGAATGATACAGCTGATTTTGACCAAAGGACGTGCGGTATTTCAGGCGACCCAGCATTTTGACCACTTGCGGGTGGAGGCCATGGACATTGGCTTCATAGGCAGCCTGTTCACCAGCCACTTTCATATCTTCTTCCACCTCGGCTCGCGAATCTTTGATCAGCTTTTCGATTCGGGCAGGGTGGATACGGCCGTCTGTAATCAACTTTTCTAACGCACGTCGGGCTGCTTCACGGCGTACTGGGTCAAAGCTGGAAACAGAAACCGCTTCCGGCGTGTCGTCTACCACAATATCAACCCCGGCGGCTTGCTCAAAGGCGCGAATGTTACGGCCGCTGCGGCCAATGATTCGTCCTTTCATCTCCTCGCTGGGCAATTGCACGACAGAAACCGTTTGTTCTGCGACCTGGTCACTGGCAATCCGCTGAATTGCCATGACAACCAGTTCGCGCGCCTTCTGATTGGCCGTTTCCTTCGCTTCATCCTCAATTTCGCGCATGATGCGCGCCATGTCCTGTCGGGACTCTTTTTCCACATCATCCAGGAGCAGTTGCTTTGCCTCATCGCTTGTTAATGCAGCAATTGCCTCTAGCTGCTGACGACGTTCCTGCTCAATCGTTTCCAGCCGATTTTGCCGCTTGTCCAGCTTGCTTTGCCGTTTGCTGATAATCGCTTCGCGATGTTCCATTTTCTTGACCTGGTTGTCCAGATTCTCATTGCGTCGATCGACGCGCTCCTCGGCACGGGCCAAATCCTGATACCTTCGTTCTATCGCCTTTTCAGCTTCAGAACGAATTTGCTGCGCCTCCTGCCGAGACACATCTAAAATTTCAGTCGTTTCTTTTTCTGCTAGGGCGCGACGCTCCTCCAGTTCCCGGTCTACTGCGGCAACTTTTTGTTCAATCTGAGGTCTAATCAATAGATAAACCACCGCCGCGCCAATGACGAGGCCAATGATTGCGCCCAGCAGAATATTGATTGCTGGCATAGTTGATCTCCTTGTTTAACGATGACAAGCTTGCTGTTTATGAAGGCCTGCATCGAAATGAAAGCATTGCGGCTGCTTTCTAAAATTGGTTATTTTCATCAGAGGCATCGTTTTCTATTTCTTTCCAAAGCGCCTCTGTTACTTCTCGGACAATGCCGTAATGAAAGCCGCGGCGTTGTAAAAAGCCATTCAACTTTTTTCTGAATTCTGGTTCTGGCAGCGCGTGCCAGCGTCGGGCTTTCGCCTGGGCCGCCTGCGTGGCGGCAGCAATCTCATCGACGTCGGCAATGGCTTCCTCAATCAGCGTGCGGTCGATGCCTTTTTGCCGCAGCTCGTGCTGTAGGGCCATTTTACTACGGGGCTTGAACGTCTCACGCTGCTCTACCCAATAGCGGGCAAAGGCGGCATCGTTTAGCAATTCGACAGCTTCTAAACGCTCAACGACACGTTCCACAACCGCTTCCGGATATTCTTTTTTCTTTAGATGTTGGCGCGTTTCGGCAATGCTGCGTGGCCGATACTCAATAAAGCCAATGGCCACGTTTTTGGCTTTTTCTTCCTGGTCTGACGCCTGTAATGTTTCAATCTGGGCAGCTGTTAACGTTTGGCCAATACGTAAGGATACGGCCGTTATTGCCGCGAGGCCAAACGCAAACTCATCGTCCAGATACACATTAATCCGGTCCGGGTTTCTTTTTTGCCTTGTTAATGCCGTAATTTTACCCATAGGTAACGCTGCCATATCGGCCTGAACCGAAAAGTAGCAAGGTGGCCGTGACACGGCCGTATTCAATTAGCAGTAAGTTTGGAAACAGGTAAAACCGACTGTCGGGGATTATCCTTCAGACAGCAGGTCTACAACAGGCAAGCCAGCCTTTTGGCGAATGAGGGCGTCTAGTTCCGTATACAGCTCAGGGTGTTCCTGCAAATACTGTTTTGAATTTTCCCGACCCTGACCCAGCAGCACTTCTCCATATCGGAAAAATGCACCGCGCTTCGTCAGAATCTCATAATCCACACCCAAATCCACTACACAACCAGTTTTTGAGATACCTTCATTGTACATAATATCGAATTCAGCATCGGTGAACGGAGGAGCTACCTTGTTTTTCTTTACCTTAACCCGAGTACGATTACCCACGACATCAGCACCTATTTTGATTGCCTGAATGCGCCGAATGTCAATGCGAACAGACGCATAAAACTTGAGCGCATTCCCACCACTGGTGGTTTCCGGGCTACCAAACATGACGCCAATTTTGGAACGTAGCTGGTTGGTGAAAATAACAACGGTATTGGTTTGTTTGATGACGCCAGACAATTTACGCAATGCCTGCGACATCAAACGTGCTTGCAATCCTACGTGTGTATCCCCCATCTCGCCTTCAATTTCGGCGCGAGGGACCAATGCGGCCACAGAATCGACAACGACGACATCCATCGTCCCGGAACGAATAAGCGCCTCAGCAATTTCTAGCGCTTGCTCACCCGTGTCTGGCTGCGAAACATACAAGTTGTTAACATCAACACCACATCGTTCGGCATAAATGGGATCAAGCGCATGTTCCATGTCGATAAATGCACAAATTCCATCACGCTTCTGCGCTTCAGCGATGATATGTTGACACAATGTCGTTTTACCAGATGATTCGGGACCATAAATTTCGATGACGCGACCACGCGGCACACCCCCAACGCCCAATGCAATGTCCAGCGGCAGCGAGCCGGTAGGAATAACCTCTACCTGCATATGCTGCGCATCGCCCAACCGCATAATGGCACCTTCGCCAAATCGTTTCGTTAAGCTTGCAATGGTTGTTTCAAGGGTTCTATCTTTTGGCTTACTGCCCATTTGTTTCCTAGAGATTTTATGCTGCACCCACCCTATTTATGACGAGAAAACTGTATTGACAGACAGGACATAGGAATAAGGCCAGCTTATCAGAAAAAATGATTATGTAGTGTACAATAGCGTTATGGAATTAGCAAACCTCTGGGCGCGTGCGCGGGGAAACTCAGACGGTATTCGGGTGGCGACCAAAGCCGATGCCGGAGCCATTATGCGTTTATTGCAAACGGCCGTTCACTCGCATCTGCACGTCGATTGGCATTTGCCTGGCGATTGGCTTGGCGAGCCGGGTTTTGTGGTCGTGCCAAAACCTGAGCCCCCGAAAACGGCGAAAAATCTCTCCTCAGCGCTGTTTCAGGATCGTCAGGATATGACAGCCTGCCTGGCGGCAACGGCCGATCCCTTGCCCGCGGCCTGGGTGCGGGTGGCAGCCCTTAGCCAAACCGACAAGACAATATTGGCCAGCCTATTAGCTCAGGCCGTGCCAGCGTTACAAAAGCAAGGCGTCACCCAACTTGCCTGGCTCACTGTGGAAGCGTGGCCAGAGCCGTGGCTGGCGGACCTGGGGTTTCAGGTAGGCAGCCAGATCGAAACTTACGTCAAGGAAGATCGGCAGCTCCCGGAATGGCCAACCATCGATGGCTTAACAATTCGACAGGCGTATTCCACTGACTTGGAAGCATTGGCTGCTTTGGAAGTTAGCGCGTTTGCACCGATTTGGCGGCACAGCGCTAGGGCATTGTCGATTGCCAGACCGCAATCATTGAGCTTTGACGTGGCGCTTTTGGATGACGAGATTGTGGCTTACCAACTGAGTGCCAGGGCAGACGATGGGGGAGCTCATTTGGTCCGGATTACGGTGGATCCGGAGAAACAGGGAACGGGTATTGGCACCGCATTGTTGGGCCACGCGATTGCTGGTTACTATCGGCAAGGACTTTATACCGTATCGCTCAATACGCAGGTAGAGAATGTTGTCTCGCAAAAGCTGTACCTGAAGTTTGGCTTTCAGCCGAGCCGGAAGCGATTACCCGTATGGATTTTGGACATTTCTTAATGGCACATCAGTTAAAACTGCGGCGACCAACGTCCACTGTCATTCTGTTTATGGCGGCAGCCGGTTTTGTTTTGGGTATGATTGGCGGCATTGTGGAACGCACGGCCGTTACTGTGTTGGCCACGGCCGTTTTGCTGGCACTATTTGGTGCCTATGAGCGTGTGCTTAAACACAACAGCGTCTTAATGAGCGGGCTGATAGCAGGTGGCTTTATTGGCCTGGTTGTGAGTGGTTTTGGCTATTTGCTGGGAGGCAACGTCACTAACCTGTTAGACGGGACCCTCTTTGGCTTACTGCGCGGCATCATTGTCGGCGCTGTCGTCGGTGGGTTAACGCGCGCCCTGCCGGATGAAGGGGATGCCTGGCACACCGCCCTTTTTCTGACGATTGGGTCCTTGTTTATTGGCGCGATTTTAGGTGCCAGCGTTGGCTTAATCTCTGGTTTTGTCTTGGGTTTAGTGCGTTGGCACAGCTGGGGCATCTGGCTCATTGTTTTGATGGGAGCCATTGTGGGTGGTTACCTCGGCAGTTACTTCCTGAATAAGCGCATTATTGTCATTGGGGTTTTCGCCGGAGCAATTATCACGTTGGTCAGCAGCCTGGTGGGGGGTGCGGTTGCTGGCATCTTTTTGGGGATTATCACGGGTGCCTTGGCCCCGATGCTGCTGGTTGCAGCCATTGGGGCGGTTGGCGGCTTGAGCAGCCGGGGTGTAAAGGCGATGTTTGTGGAAGCGGCCGAAGCCCCGGCAGAAATGTTGCGCCAGGGCGCCTTCCCTTTCTTGGCGCCTGCGGTTATTGTGGGCATTATCGTGGGAACGGCCGCCGCTGGAGCCGGCGGACTGATCGCTCTGCCTATCTGTTTGGCCGCTTTGGGCATTCTTTTAGCGGTATTTAGCGAGGTAGACGGCCGTTTCGTGAGCAATCTCACCGCCCGCACGCTGGTAGAAATGGTGATTCTGGGTGCGGAAGATTTGCCTGTCATGGCTGTACCCGAAAAATTGTTGGCTGGAGACAGGAAATCGGCCGTTCTGGGGGCGGTTGTGGGCGCGGCAATCGGCGGGCTTGGCGCTGCGCTGGGTGCCTGGCTGAGCCAACAGCTGCTTGCGCTCATTTAAAACGGCCGTAAGCAACAACGAAACTAGCCCTATGGAGGTCGACATGTCCAGAAGAAAGTTGAGTCGTGAAGAAGTTGAAGAAGCCTTGACACGCTTGCCAGGTTGGGCGGTTCAGGATGGCAAACTTTACAGGCAGTATAAATTCAAATCGTTTGCCCAGGCGTTGGGCTGGATGGTTACTGTGGCTGTTCAGGCAGACAAAATGGATCACCATCCAGAGTGGTGTAACGTCTACAGCCGCGTCACGGTTCACCTGGTTACGCACGATCTAGGGAACGCCATCAGCACCTTTGATGTGGCATTGGCGCAGCATATGGAAATAATGGCTGCGCCGCTGCTCAAAATGTAAGATAGCTATTTACAGATGCTTAGCGGTACTTGGGCAAGGTGTTGGGTGGAGGCAGAATTCACTTACTCTGGGTGAACGCAAAAAAAGCACCCAATCTGGGTGCTTTTTGCTAGTAGCGGGGACAGGATTCGAACCTGCGACCTCCGGGTTATGAGCCCGACGAGCTGCCTCTGCTCTACCCCGCATCAACAGTCGGGGATTATAACAAGGTCTAAAGGTTTGTCAAGATAAATCGACATAAAGTTAAGGGCGCTGGCGCTATGTTAGGCACGCCGTCCTCCTTTAAGCTCATCTTGGAGCTGCTCAAGTTTGGCCCACTCCCCAGCGCTGGCCAATTTGGCTTGCTCCGGCCAGGTGTCAGGATAAGCAACCCGAATGCCTGCATCTTCACGGACGATTTTTTCCAGTTGCGTCACGGAAGCATTCCCCAGGTCGGCAAAGGTGCGGATGCCAGCGTCGTGCAATATTCCTTCAATCTTGGGGCCAATCCCTTCGACCTTTTTTAGATCATCTGGTTCTGTAAGAGGAACGGCCGTTGCTCTTACGGGTACAGATTCCGTGGCGACGGCCGCAACGTCAACGTCCTGATGCGCGCTATGCGCTTCGTTCCGCATCTGTGGCGCATGGTCATCACCGTGATGATCATCTGCGTGGGTATCTATGGCCTGGGGAATCGTGTTACGGTTTAAGCCCCACCAAAACAGCAGCAGTAAAATAACGCCAATGGCAATCGGCACAAGTGCCGGAACGCCGACTGGTTCAGTGGCCTCGACCAAAAAGCGTGTTGCAAACAAAAGATGATTCATTCGTTTTCCTTCTCACTGGGGTAAACTTGTAAAATGGTGCCTGAACAGGCAACAAAATGTTACCTTATGTGACGGTGCGAAACAAGTTGAATGGAGAAAAAGATGATTATCGAATACAAAGGCAAACGGCCTTCTATTGCCAAAGGCGTTTATATTGCGCCAACGGCCGTTATGATTGGCGATGTGACGGTTGAAGCGGAAGCCTCTGTCTGGTTTGGGGCGGTGATTCGTGGCGATCATGGCCGCATTATCATTGGGGCGCGAACCAGCGTGCAGGACAATGTGGTGATTCATGTAAACGGCCGTCACGATACCATTGTAGACGCTGATGTCACCATCGGGCACGGTGCGGTCCTGGAAGGGTGCCATCTTGAAGCGGGCGTGCTGGTGGGGATGAATGCCACCGTGCTAAGCGGTGCTGTGGTTGGGGCAGGGTCGCTGGTGGCAGCAGGCGCGGTTGTTGGCGAAAATCAGCAAGTGCCGCCGGGGGTCCTCATCGCTGGCGTTCCTGCACAGGTGAAAGGAGTATTGTCTGAGTCTGCTCAAAAGCGTTTGCAAGATGCGCCAAAAGCGTATTTGGCTTACGGCCGTTCCTACCAAACCGAGGCGCGCATCACAGAAATAGAACAGTGATTTTCCAGATTATCATGATGTTGTAATTGGGGCTTATCTGGTTAATCCAAGAGCTATTTATGGGGTGGGGGAGGCCAAGGCGTCCTCGATCGCTTGCTTGATTTCTCCGCCATGGACCAGCAGACGCACTTTTTCCATGAGCGGTGCCATATAACAATCTTCAGCAATAAATGGTACGTGCTGGCGAATCAGTTCGTACGCAGCGGTCGTTCCCTTGCCTAACTTTCCAGGGTTGTTTTGCAAGCGAAAATCGACACCCTGGGCGGCGGCGAAGAGTTCGATAGCCACGACGGTTTCCGTGTGGGTCATAATCATCTCGGCCTGCCGAACGGCCGTTGCCCCCATGCTCACGTGGTCCTCAATATTGGCACTGCTGGGAATGGTGTCGGCACTGGCAGGGTGGGCCAATACCTTGTTTTCAGAAGCCAGGGCCGCAGCAGAGTAGTGGGCGATCATAAACCCACTTTCCAGGCCGCCATGCTCCGTCAAAAACATCGGCAGCACGCCGCCGTTGCTGTTGGCATCTACCAGTTGAGCAATGCGCCGTTCGCTCATGTTACCAATTTCAGTTAAGGCCAATTTTAAATAATCCATCGCCAAGGCAATCGGCTCTCCATGGAAATTGCCTGCTGAAATCACTTCGATATTGTCACCATCGACAAAGATAAGGGGATTGTCATTGACCGAGTTGAGCTCAATTTCCAGCACCCACTTCGCATAGGCAACAGAGTCTCTTACAGCACCGTGCACTTGCGGCACGCAGCGCAGCGTGTACGGGTCCTGCACGTTGCTTGAGTTTGACGGGCGGAGCAGCTCGCTGCCAGCCAAAACCTGCCGCAAAAAGGCAGCGCAATCAATTTGGCGTGGGTGGGGGCGCAGCTGATGGACCCGATCATCATAGGCGCGGTCAGTGCCTTGCAGGGCCTCCAGCGTGAGCGCAGCGGCAATATCGGCCGTAAGGGCCAGATTTATCGCCCGACGCACCACCATTGCCCCAAGCCCCACCATGAAGGCGGTGCCATTGAGCAATGCCAGTCCCTCTTTGGCCTGCAAAACCAGTGGCGTGATGCTCGCCGCGGCCATTGCTTCACCTCCGGGCAGCAGTTCCCCTTTGTAAAACGCCTCGCCCTCACCAATGAGCGGCAGGGAGAGATGGGCCAGGGGGGCTAAATCGCCACTTGCCCCCAACGATCCCTGGGCAGGCACACGCGGATGCACGCCTGCGTTGAGCATATCGAGCAGGGTTTGAATAAGGACGGGGCGCACGCCGGAGTAGCCTTGAGCAAGTGTGTTGGCGCGAGCCAGCAGCATGGCACGAACATCTTTTTCTGCCAAAATGGGACCTGTTCCCACCGCATGCGACCGCACCAAATTGAGCTGGAGCTGCAAACTTTGATCGGCACTAATGAATTTGTCCTTAAAACGGCCGAATCCTGTGGTAATGCCATAAGCAATGCGCCCTTCGCGTACCAGGGTTTCAACTGCTTGGCGGGAGCGGTTGACAGCAGGGAGAACGGCCGTATCCAGCACGACTTGTCGCCCTTGCGCTACCGCGACAACATCATCAATCTGCAAATCTTTTCCTGAAATGATCAATGGATCCATGGGTGTCACCTTTCCCTTTCGCAACGTAAAAGTGGGTTTGCCCAATCATACAGTTGTATAGTTATATAGACAACTGTACAATATGCAGATGTTGACCTCATCCCACATCCCCAAATACTTTCAGGTAGCTGCCCAACTGCGCCAGCAAATTGCTGGCGGTCAGCTTCGGCAAAATGATCAGCTGCCCACTGAAGGCAAGCTGATGCAACGATTTGGCGTGAGCCGGGGCACGGTGCGGAAGGCATTGCAGCTCTTGCTGGAAGAAGGGCTGGTCGAAAGCAGGCAAGGGCGCGGATCGTTTGTCAAAACGGCCGTTCACACCTCGCATCATTTTAGTCTTATGAGCTTTAATGATGAAATGCGTCGCCAGGGGCGTGTTCCTAGCAGCCAACTGCTGCAAAACCAGAAAATCGCCGCCAGCCCGGCGCTTGCCGAGCGGCTGCAAATCGGTAAGGGCGCAGCCGTTTGCCACATTGAGCGGCTTCGCCTGGCCGATGGCGAGCCAGTGGCCCATGAACATCGTTTCTTTGCCGAGACATTGTGCCCGGATTTGCCAACCAATGATTTAGAGAGCCAGTCGATCCATTGGCTGCTGACCCATAAATACGAAATCCCGCTGGTAAAAGTGGTGCACGTTGTCGAGCGGCAGCCGCTTGATGCTGAACAATCTAAACTGCTACAAAGTGCGCCCGGCACAATCGCATTCTGCGTCGATCGTCTATCGTATACCAGCCAAAATGAGCAATCTGTTCCGGCCGTACTGTTCCAGGCAGCGTACCGTGCCGACAACTTTTATCTGCACGCCAAAATTTAACGGCGTCAATAAAAAGGATACCAACCCCAACTTTTAAGGAGAACGACGATGACCCGCACGATTCAGGCCCCCCGTGGCACGCAATTGAACTGTAAAAATTGGCTCATTGAAGCCCCCTATCGGATGCTGCAAAACAACCTTGATCCGCAAGTTGCAGGCGATCCAGAAAACCTCATTGTGTATGGGGGGCGGGGGAAGGCCGCGCGGAATTGGCCCGCGTTTGACGCTATTTTGGAATCGTTACGTCAGCTAGAGCCAGATGAAACGCTGCTGGTGCAGAGTGGCAAACCAGTGGCTGTATTCCGCACCCACACCGATGCGCCTCGGGTGCTGATTGCCAACTCCAACATCGTGCCCCATTGGGCCACCCAGGCCAATTTTGACAAATGGGAAGCCGAAGGCTTGATGATGTACGGGCAAATGACGGCGGGTAGCTGGATTTATATCGGTACGCAGGGCATTTTGCAGGGAACGTTTGAAACGTTTGCCGCCGCAGCTAAAAAGGCTGGCTGGCCGTCGCTCAAGGGCAAATGGGTGCTCACCGCCGGCCTGGGCGAGATGGGCGGGGCGCAGCCATTGTCTGTAACGATGAACGAGGGCGTGGGTCTGTTTGTGGAGGTCGATCGCTGGCGAGCTGAGCGTCGCCTTGGGTTACGGCAGCTTGACGTGATGACAGACAATTTGGAAGAGGCGATGACCTGGGTTGAGGAAGCGGTCAAGGCGGAAATACCTAAATCGATTTGCCTGGTTGCCAATGCCGCTGAGGTGCTGCCGGAACTGGTGGCGCGTGGCGTGGTGCCAGACATCGTCACTGACCAGACCTCGGCGCACGATCCATTGTATGGCTACATTCCGGCGGGGCTTTCTATGGAGGAAGCGGCCGTTTTACGCCAAAGTGATCCCGATGAATACCAAAAGCGGAGCATCGACTCGATGACTCAGCACGTTCAGGCGATGCTGGATTGGCAAAAGCAGGGCAGCATCGTGTTTGATTACGGCAACAATCTTCGGCAGCAAGCGTACAACAACGGGCTGAAAAATGCGTTTGATTACCCGGGGTTTGTGCCGGCTTACATACGGCCGTTATTCTGCGAGGGTAAGGGCCCCTTCCGCTGGGTGGCGCTCTCCGGCGACCCGGCCGACATTTACGCCCCGGACGAAG
>CBDUOF010000103.1:0-14822 GCA_965368765.1 uncultured Anaerolineae bacterium
GTCGTGTTCGCTTGATCCGTTTGATGGGGCTGTGGGCAAAACGTTCGGCGAAGGTGGCGGCATCAAGGGCAAGTAAATCGGCAAGCGGTGGCGCGACGCTGTCCCAGTCGATATGCTTTGCGCCTTCGTTGGCATCAGGATAAAAGGTAATCTCGTCCGTTGGCCGGGCAAAGCGATTAAACGGACAAACCACCTGACAAATGTCGCAGCCGTAGACCCAGTTTCCCAGCAACGGCCGTATCTCACGGGGAATCCACCCTTTCAGCTCAATTGTCAGGTAGGAGATACAGCGGCGGGCGTCCAGCACGTATGGTTCAGGAAAAGCATCGGTGGGACAGGCATCCAGACAGCGGTGACAGCTGCCACAGGAGGGCGTGGAAGAGAGTGGAGAGTGGAGATTAGAATCTGAACCACTCTCTACTCTCCACTCTCTAATCTCCAGCGTTGTCAGTATTTCGCCCAAAAAGAAAAACGATCCACGCTTTGGCGCAATGAGCATGGTGTTTTTGCCCGTGAATCCCAGTCCAGCAGCCGCGGCATGGCTGCGTTCCAAAATCGCGCCCGTATCGACGTAGACTTTGGTTTTGACATCGTTTTGCGGCTGCTGTTCCTTAAGCCAGGTAGCGAGTGCTTCCAGGCGGGGCGTCATCACGTTGTGGTAATCGCTGCCCCAGGCGTAGTTGGAGATGCGGCCCCGGCCAGGGTCATTGGCGATGGCGGGCGGCACTGGGACAGTCGTATATTCCAGCCCGACGCTGATTAGGGTTTGTACGCCGGGCAGGATGACGTTTAGATCCTGCCGCCGCGCCAGGCGATCTGGTCGTGCAAGGTAGCCCATCTGTCCGTGCATCTCGGCCGCGATCCAGCGCTCATAGGCTTCAAGCTGCTGGCTGGGAACGGCCGTAACCACGCCCACCATATTAAAGCCCAGTTCTTGAGCCTTTTGCCTCACCTCGCGGAACATATTTGTCATTACCCAATCGTAAATCGCCTGACGAAAATCGTCAATCGCCACAATTTTCAAATGCGTGTTATAATTTGCCATCACGCTTACCGACTGATAGAAGGAGGAACTTTTTCATGAGTGATGCATCTGTAAATGTGACAGTAGAAGCAATGAAGCGAGTTGATTTGGTAACTGTAAATGGGCGCATTGACAGCAACAATGCTCCCGAGTTTGAGGGGAAATTGAAAGAGTTGATGTCTAACGGCCGTCACAAATTGGTGCTCAATTTGGCGGGTGTGAGCTACATGAGCAGCGCAGGCTTGCGCACATTGGTCTCCACGCTGAAAGAGTGCAAGAAGCGAAATGGCGATATGCGCCTGGCGGCACCTTCCGAGCGCGTGGCTGAAGTGCTCTCATTGGCCGGATTGGATTCCCTGTTTCAAGTTTTTGAAGACGATACGGTTGCCGTAGGCAGCTTCTAAATAGCGCGGCCGTAAGGTGTCGTGACGTGTCCTTGCAGCGTCTTCACATCTTGCCCGATTACTCCTCGTATGGGTGTTAAGCACGTCCTCACAGTTCCCGGACGTTACGAAGAAATTCAGAAGATCTGCCAGTTTGTGGCTGATGGTGCCGCCGAAAGTGGGCTTAATCAGGCAGCTATTTTTCATATTGAGCTGGCTTGTGATGAAGCGTGTACCAACGTGATTGAGCATGCCTACGGCGGTGAAGGTGTTGGGGATATAGAGATAAGCTGGCAGCTCGTCGGCACCGCCTTTATCATTTCGATTCAAGACAACGGCCGTTCCTTTAATCCAGACACGATACCTGAGCCTTCGCTGCCACCTTTGCCGCCAGACGCCACGTCCCCGCCTGACATTGATAGCATCAAGGTGGGGGGGCTAGGCATTCATTTCATGAGGCAACTAATGGATGAGGTGCAGTTTCAATTTGATGGAGAAACGGGCAATACCTTAACCTTGGTGAAAAACAAAGATGAGTAGCGGCTTGGAAATCTGGCAGGAAGAATCCGCAGACGGTGTTTGGATTGTGGGCGTAAACGGCCGTTTGGACCAATCCCTCAACCCTACGCTGGAACAAAAACTCACCGCCTTACTAGACGAAGGATGCACCCATCTCATCGTTGATCTTAGCCAGGTAAACTACATCAATAGCGGCGGCCTGCGCACGTTGGTCACTGGCTGGCGTAAAGCCCGACAGCAAGAGGGCAACCTTGTTTTATGTGGCTTAAACGGCCGTTTGCAGGAAATATTTGGCATGGTTGGCTTTGACCAACTCTTTCAGATTTACTCCAGCCGTCAGGCAGCCCAGGATGGCCTGGCGAATCGTTAATGCCATAAAGGGTCCGGCACAGCACCGTGCGTAGTGCGTAGCCAAAGGCAAGCGAAGGAATCCGTCACATTCTTATGCAAACCACGCCAGCCCTTCTCCCCATTTTTGCCCAACTAATTGACGGTCTTTCATGGCCGTCTCTTTCATTTGCTGTGCTGGTTGCGTCGCTCTTGGCCGTTGGCTATGTGCTTCTGCGGCGCTATCGGTCACGCCAGCTGCTCCTGCAGCGCATCGTTGAGCTAGAAGCGCTTAGCGATGCGGGTCGCGCTTTGGTGGCGGCCCAGCTGGACGTTGATGCTTTGGCTGAACTTATTGCCAACGAAGCGGGCAAGGTCATCGACAATCGCACCTTCCAGGTCGGGCTATTTGAAGAGGACGACTACACGATTCTTTTCTGGGTGATTAGAGGGGTTCGCCAGGAAACCCCGCAAACGTATGATTTGCGGGAAGATGGGGGCATCATTAGCTGGGTGCGGCAAAGTAAACAGCCACTGCTCGTAACTGATTTTCAGCGCGAGATGAACAGTTTGCCGGCGCGCCCGCGTTACATTAGCGATTCACCGCCCCGCTCTGCTATTTTTATCCCCATGATTAGCGGCAACAGCACGATTGGGATTGTGGCAGCGCAAAGTCGTCAGCCCAACCGATTTGCAGAAGAGGATTTGCGTCGCCTGACGATATTGGCCAACCAGGCGGCAGCGGCCATTGCGCACGCCCAGCTTTTTGCTCAAGAACGCCAGCGGTCGGCTCAGCTAGAATTAGTGGGCCAGATTGGTTTGGAGATTAGCAAGGTCCAAAATCAGGACGAGATTTTTAGCCAGGTCGTAACGTTAACCCAGCAGACGTTTGGTTTTCATCTGATCACGATTTTTGGTATTGACCCAGAAACGGGGGATGCAGTGATGCAGGCCAGCAGTGATGCCGATATTTTGGCCCAAAACTTGCGCATCCAGCCGGGGCAGGGATTGATTGGCACGGCCGTTTCTACGCGCCAAACCATTGTTAGCAACAATACCAAGGAAGATGACCGCTTTTTCTTTCAAGACAATCCACTGGAACATAGTACCAAGGCAGAGATGGCGCTGCCGCTTATTGTTGATGACGAGGTTGTGGGCGTGCTCGATGTGCAAAGTCCCAAAGCAGGCGTATTTACCCGCATCGACAAGATGACGCTGGAAGCGTTGTCAGCCGAGATTGCCATCTCTATTGGCAAACTTCGGCAGCTGGCTCACCAGCGAGAACAAGCCTGGCTTACCACGGCACAGCTGCAAGTCGCAGAAGCTGTCAGCCGCAGCACCGATTTGGACGAGATTTTAACGGCCGTTAATCGACTCACCACGATGCTGGTTGGGGTTCCATTTTGCGCTATTTTGCTGTGGGATGAGGAAGCGGCCGTTTATCAAGGCAGTGCCAGTATCGGCTTTTCCCCCGAAGGCGAGCAGCTTTTTCAGCAGCAGCGGCTAGCGATCGGGAGTTGGCACGCCCTGGATGCCGTGCACGTTGGCATGGAGCGCATCACGACCAAAAAAATTCCGCATTGGCTACGTCATTTACCATCCGACCAAATACAGCCATCCGGCTTGACGCTGCTCCCCATTTGTACGCTGCATGAGATGATGGGCGTGATGATTGTGAGCAATGTGGCGCGGCCCGAAGATCGTTTTAGCGTATTGCAATCGCCACGGCGTCGTGATGAGTTGCTGGACAGCATTAGCCAGCAGTTCGCACGCGGGCTGGAAAATTGGCGATTGCGTAATGCCCAGCAAGAAGAGGCCTGGGTAAACACAGCCCTCTTCCAGGTCGCTGCGGCAGTGAACAACTTGATTGATCTGAACGAAATCCTGGATACGATTGCCCGCCTGGTACCCATGCTAGTGGGGGTGGAATCGTGCATTATTCTCATTTGGGATGAAGCACGCGGGCAGTTTCGCCCGGGTCCCAGCTTTGGCATCAATGAGATGGGGCGCGGGCTGCTGCAAACCCTGGCGCTAGACCAGGACGAGTTTGACGATATTACGCCTCGGTTGTCTGATGGCCTTTCCCCAACCGGTACTTATTACGTCATCCAGCTGCCGGGCTGGCTTGAAAAGGTTTTGGGCACAGAACAGGCGTTTGGCTTTCCCCTAAATGCACGTGGGCAGTTGGTTGGCGCCATGGTCATTGGGTCGTTAATGGAAAACGGCCGTTCCCTTACCACGCGCCGCCTCAATATTCTTACCGGTATTGCCCATCAGGCAGCAACGGCCGTTGTCAATCACAATCTCTATCAGGAGGCTGCCGAGCGTAGCCAGCTGGATCGGGAACTGAACGTGGCCCGAGGTATCCAGGCCAGCCTTATTCCTGATGGCAATCCGAACATCCCTGGCTGTTCTGTTGCCAGCTATTGGCAAGCCGCACGCCAGGTCAGCGGGGACTTTTACGACTACATTCCCTTGCGGGATGGTAGCTGGGCGATAGTGGTAGCCGATGTAGCCGATAAGGGCATTCCGGCGGCGCTCTTCATGACGCTTTGTCGCACGATTTTGCGCGCGGTGGCCATCAGTCGCACCGATCCGGCTGAGGTGCTAATCCGCGCCAATGAAATCATCAATCAGGATACGCAGTCGGACTTGTTTGTCACGGTGTTTTATGCAATTTGGAAGCCTGAAAGTCAACGAATTTACTATGCCAATGGCGGCCACAATCCGCCGATGCTGCTGCGGCGAAACGGCCGTCTGAAGTTACTTACCGATCACGGCATGGCGCTGGGCGTTTTGCCTCACATAGGTATGAAGAGCCATTCCATCAACTTCTTGCCTGGCGATACGCTGCTGCTGTACACCGATGGCGTTACCGAAGCGATGAATGAAGATTTAGATGAGTTTGGTCTGAGGCGATTAGAACATGCAGCCAACGGTACGCGCCAGCAGGATGCCAGCCACATCGCCAGGAGCATCACCACAGCCATTAAGAACCACGCCGGGGAAACGCCCCAATTTGATGACATTACGCTGGTTGTAATAAAACGGGAGGAAGTGCGTGAAAAAGAACGTGATAAGGTGAGAGATAGTCAACATGTAAGTGAAAAGTGACAGGTATGAATCCTCACTTTCTGCTTTACTTCTTTTAAGGAACTAGGAATGAGCAACGAACAAAACAAAACTGAACATCCAGGCATAAACCGGGCTGCCCGCACCGGGCGCAGCACGGAAGATGAGCGACTGCTAGCGGGCCCAGGGCTGGGCGACACGCCGTTTTACAAGACCGATACCTGGCGCGTCATGCGTATCATGGGGGAGTTTGTAGAGGGGTTTGATGCGCTGGCAGAACTGGGAACGGCCGTTACCATTTTTGGCTCGGCACGGGCAAAACCGGGCGACGCGCACTATGAAACGGCCGTACACGTTGCCAAATTGTTAGGGGAAGCTGGCTTCAACATCATCACAGGGGGCGGGCCTGGCATTATGGAGGCTGGCAACAAAGGAGCCAAAGCGGCCGGGGTTCATTCCGTTGGGCTCAATATCGAGCTTCCCTTTGAGCAGCACCTTAATCCATATGTCGATCTTTCAATCGACTTCCGCTACTTTTTTGCCCGCAAAGTGATGCTCGTAAAATATGCGCAGGCGTTTGTGATTTTCCCCGGCGGTTTTGGCACCATGGATGAACTATTTGAATCACTTACCCTCATTCAGACCGGCAAAGTCCATAACTTCCCGGTTGTATTGTTCGACACCAGTTACTGGAGTGGTCTTGTGGAATGGCTGAAAAAAAGCATGTTGGCCAATGGCAAAATTTCCCCGGAAGATTTAGAGTTGCTCATCCTGACAGATTCTGCCGAAGAGGCGCGGGACACCATTGTTCGCTCCCTGCAAGATCGTGAGTGGCGGCTCAACCAGGAGGAGGGCGCCCGCAAAGCAGCGCGACAAGCCTATGGCAGTCAGAAGTAGCCACGATCCCAGGATGCAGAATTTACGCTTGATTCATTTATCTTTTTGGCGAAATTTTGTAAATTAGGCTATTGCAATTTCTTGCGCAACCCAATAATCTACTAGAGGCATCCTCTTATTTCTACTGACTTAATCTTTCACCTGTGAAGTAAAACGTTATGATTCCAGAAAAAATCGGCCGTTATGAAATCAAGCAAGAAATTGGACGGGGCGGCATGGCGACCGTCTACGAAGCGTATGATCCACGGTTTGAACGCACCGTCGCCCTGAAGATGCTTCCCCGCGAGTTTATGCACGAGGCAGAGTTTCGTGCCCGCTTTACCCGCGAAGCCCGCACTATTGCCACCTTAGAACATCCTGCCATTGTGCCTGTCTATGATTTTGGCGAGGAAAACGGACAGCCATTTTTGGTAATGCGCCTTATGACGGGTGGTTCCCTCTCTGATCGGCTGGCTGAAGGGCCGATTCCAATTGATGAAGCGGCCGTAATTCTACAGCGTTTGGGCTCAGCATTGGATCGGGCACACAAGATGGGCATCATTCACCGCGATTTGAAACCCAGCAACGTCCTGTTCGATCATTACGGCGATGCTTTTCTGGCTGACTTTGGCATTGTGCATGTGACCTCTTCGACCAACGCGCTGACGGCCAGCGGCAGTCTGGTTGGTACCCCCACCTATATGAGCCCGGAGCAGGTCTATGGCGACAAAAAACTGGACGGCCGTTCCGATATTTACGCGCTGGGGGTCATCCTTTTTCAGATGCTTACCGGCAGTACGCCCTACGACGCCGACACGCCAGCCCGAATGATGATGAAGCACGTCATGGATCCGGTGCCGCAAATATTGAGCATGCGGCCCGACTTGCCGCCCGCCTGCAATGAAATTATCAATAAAGCAATGGCGAAAGAGCGTGATGAACGGTTCTCATCGGCGACTGATCTTTCTACGGCGTTAAACGCGGTTACCAAACATAGCCTGGAACAGCCAACGCTGGAGAAGTTGGAAGAAGGGCTTTCTGAAATGCAGGCTGAGCTACTGGAATCTGCGCCCCCCGTAACACCCGTAGCAGCAACGGCCGTTCCGCCAGACACGGCGACCACCCCCGTAAATGTGCCACCGCCACCCCCGCCGCCGGCAAGGTCCCGTTCTGAGAGCGTTGCCATTCCCACCGCTCCACTACAAACCCAGCCACCTAAGAAGGCGGGTATTCCTAAATGGATTTGGGGTGTCGTTGCGCTCATCGTTATTGTTTGCTTTGGGGTCAGTTATCTGGCCTATTCGTTAATCCCTGATGACCAACTCAGCTTATTTGGCGGCGAACCTACAAATACGCCGCGCGCGTTGGAGGAAGAAGAAGAAATAGACGATCGCGCAACCGAGGAAGCCATCGCCGCACTTGAAACAGAAGAAGCGGGGATAAGTCCGGCGACAAATACGCCAGAACCGCCGACTGTAGAACCGACCAAAACACAACCCGCACCCACCGTGGATGCCGTCGGCACGCGCCAAAGTGCGGAGGCAACTCGTGAAGCCGCCGCCAACGCCACAGGAACGGCCGTTGCCATCGACAATCCACCCCCGCCGCCACCCACTGGGAACTTATCCGCCATCTATGGCCCATTCTCCGGCACATTGCCCCATGACGACGATGATTTCATCGAAACGATCTACGCTGATGCTTCACCGGCCGATTTTATAATGCGGGCCGAAATCGTGAATCCATATGGCTCCGTGACCGGCAGTTGGGATTTTGGTCTCATCTTCCGTCAAACTGATGTGGATGATGAAATGCGGCTGGTGGTGCGCTCAGACGGTTCCTGGACGCTGAACGATCGCATACCGGGCACGGACAATTTTGTGCAAGATGGGAATGTTTCGCGCTTTCTCAACCTGAACAGTGCCAGCAGCAACAGGGTGGAGATCATTGCGGTGGGTCAACAAGGCTACTTCTTCCTGAATGATGAGTTTATTTCTGAGCTGGATCTTTCGTCCAGGACGACATCTGGTGATATCGCTTTGGGAACCGGTTTTTATGCCATTAGTGAGATTGTGGGAGAGGCAACTGCTTACAGCGATTTCGGGCTGTGGCCAGTTACGCCCGTTTATGGGCCGCGCAGTGGCGAACTCGTTCACATTATCGACGATCTTATCAAGTTGGAAAGTGCCAACGTGGATCAGGTGAACTTTATTGCAGAGGCCACGTTTGTAAATCCCTTTGCCGCATCGGTAAATGATTGGGATTACGGTTTTTCATTCCGGACCAATGGCTCGTATAAATATTGGCTCGTCGTAGCCTCTGAGGGAAGTTGGGAGTTGGCCGACCGTCAAGGCAGTGTGGATGATGAATTTACCGTTGCCGAAGGCAACCTGCCTAAGCTGAATTTGGGCGCAAATGAAACCAATCGCTTGCGTTTGATTGCGTGGGGGAATGTGGGATACTTCTTTGTGAACGATGAGTTTGTGGACAAGGTTGATTTGTCTAGTAATCAAGATTCAGGGGATATTGAAGTGATTACTGCCTTCTATTTTGACCATGAAATTGAAGGCGAAGCCACAGGGTTTGATGCCTTCACGATTATTCCGCTGCCGTAGTGTTATGAGAGAACGGACTGGAGAATGAAAAGTCTCCAGTCCGTTCTATGTTTGTTGTCTCTTCCCGCCCGTAAAAATCCCCAATAGCAAAAACATGAGGCCGACAATGAGCATGATGCCTGCCTGTACGTTAACGCGGCTTAGCCAGATGTCGGTAACGGCCGTTATCAGGCGTACGGCCGTTTGCTGCCATGTAGTCGTTATCGCGGTTGGGTCTGCAGGCAGCTGCCGCAGCAAAAATGTGGTGATGGCTGGAAAGATAAGGGCAATGAACAAGACGAACACGGCCGTTGTCAGCAGGGGCCAACCCCACCAATGACCCCACTCAGACCAGGAACGAACTGCCAGAAGCGCAATCAGCAGTAAGCAGCCGATAGGCAGCAGCCAAAGCATCCAGCCCCACTCCTGTGCGACAGAAAACCCTCGTTGCAACCGCAGCAGCTGGGTGCGTGCCTGCACCAACTGTTCATTTTGGGCCTGTTGCTCGGGCGAAAAGAGCGGAACCCGTACCACGCCAGCGTTGCCGCTAAGCTGCACGTTACTATCCATCACCTGTACCAGCCGGAAATGAACTTCCTGCGTCAGTTGCTCGCTAGAAATGCCCGGTGGCAGGCAAGTGGGAATGGTGACGTCAGGTCCAAGGAGCTCAGCTGGGTTGGTTTGAGTAGTGCAGGGCGGCAGGCTTTCGATGATGTTGCCCACAATTTCTAACCCAGGCGCATTGCGGAAGCGATCGAGCAGGGGCGTGGTGTCGATCGCTAACTCAGCATTGGTTAAATCGCCCCCTTCCAGCAAATCGTAAACGGTGTTAACCGCCGTGGTGGTTTGAGCTTCAATCCAACCAGGCGGTAACAACGTTTCTATTGATTGCTGCAAAAGCGCTTGATCCAGATTGATTGGCGCCAGGCCGCGCTGGCGCGCCTGCTCTTCTAGCGTTTGGGCCACAAATGCCGGTATCGCCTCTACCACCAACTGATCCAGGTTGGCTAATGACTCTTTAAGAATGTCGCGATCCGCTACGACGGCGAATAAATTGGTGAGAAAAAGGGCAAAAACGGCTGTTATCGCAAAAAACACAGCGAAAATACCGGCTAAAAATTTTAAACATCCTTGCATGTGAGTCCCCATCCTTGGCGTTTCGTGGGTCAGTAAACAAAAGGTCAGTGATTAGTCAGGTGCAAAAGTAACGTACCCGCTCCACCTCTTACGGTTTGCTCATCAATTCGCGCTCCGCAGCAAGTTTGCCTAAAAACCAGCGATCCTCCTGGCTAAGTTCAGCCGTAAGCAGCAACTCGGGACGACGCTGCCAGGTGCGCCGCAGCGCCTGCTCTCGCCGCCAGCGAACAATGTTGGCTGCGTGGCCAGAGCGCAACACCTCTGGCACTGACCATTCTCGAAACGTGTCCGGGCGGGTGTAATGCGGGCCTTCCAACAGTCCAGTTGCGTGGCTGTCTTCCTCGGCGGCGTCTTCTGCACCAAGCACGCCCGGGAGCAGCCGAGCCACCGCATCTATAATGACCATGGCGGCTAGTTCTCCCCCTGTCAGGACAAAATCACCAATAGAGATTTCATCCGTCACAAGATGCTGCCGAATACGCTCGTCAACTCCTTCGTAACGGCCGCACAGCAGAATCAGGTGATCTTTTGCCGCTAATTCCAGGGCAACTTTGTGCGAAAACGGCCGTCCCTGGGGGGTTAGCAATATCACAGGTGGCCGAGGAGCTTCTCCATCTGGGATTAGCGATTCTACGGCCGTAAATATTGGCTCCGGTTTTAGGACCATGCCCCCGCCACCGCCGTACGGTGGCTCATCGGTGATACGGTGCTTGCCTGTGGCAAACGTGCGGATGTTGTGCAGGCTGAGCTGGAGCAAGCCCGCCGCCTGCGCCCGCTTGAGGATACTTTCGTTGAGATAACCCGGAAACATTTCCGGAAACAGCGTCAGAATATCAATATGCATGGCGCTAAGTATCTGGTGGCTGGGTAGCTGTGTCAAGAAAGTTAGTAATCGGTGAGCCGTAACGGATAAGCCGTAAATCGTAGATGGCTGACGGATTATTGTTTACCGCTCTACCGATTCGCGCAGGGCGCGGATGTTGCGCAGGGGCGTCGTGGTCATCGCCACGCAGCCTGTGCCCAGCAGCAGGCGACGGCCGTTTGTCTGTTCAATCGCATCCTGAGCTTCGGCCAGCGTTTGTTCTGGGGACTCTTGATGCAGGGTCCAATGATCGATGCCGCCGCTGGCTGCGCCTGGGAATTGTTGCAGACCTTCAGCCAGACCAATGCCCGTCTCCCGGTCGTGCCAGTTCAGCAGCTGCACCGGATATTGGGCGACGAGGTCAAACATCACGTCGGTGCTGTGCAGGTGCACCATGTTGAGCCATAGATCTTGCACAGAGTCGAGAATTTTTAGGTCAAACGGCCGTCCCCAAATCTCATACTCATCGCGACTCAGCAGCGGGTAGCGGGCGTGCTGGATGGCGTAAAAAATGCCATCGATGCCGATCTTTTTGGCCGCTTCAATGAAGCGCAGCGTGCTCTCCAGGATAGCTTCTTGCCCCTGCCAAAACAGATCTGGCTGACTGCGCAGGTGACTCAGCATCGGGTCGTTATCGGCCAGGTGCTTGGCCTGTGAGAGCGGCGCAAAGACGGTGGCCAGGACGGGAACCGCGTCGCCAACGGCCGTTTTCACCAGCCGCAATGTCTCCAGTTGGGTTGCCAGCGTGCCCTGAGTTGGGTCAAGGGGCTGCAGCGCAGCCCAATCTTCCGGCCGTTTGACAGGCCGATGGGTGTATTCCCGCGTCCCTTCGATATGCCCGACCCAGCGATCCTGCACGCCCCAATCTACTACCGAGTAGCTGCTGGCGGGACCAACTTTCAGCACGTCCCAGTCGTAATCTTGCTGCCATTTTAGATGAGCCGCGGCTAAAGCTTCAGCGTCCTGGTCGTCCCCGGGCCAATGTCGCCATAAGGCAACCGGCACGCGATCCGGCGCTTCTCCACTAAGGGTTGCTTCTAATCGCTTTTTCTTTTTCCAATTTGACATAATCACTCCAAGATGTTGATGTTTTTTGTTTAAAATCAGCCGATCGGCCAATTTTTTGATCCGCACAATACGTTGAGTTTTATTGTACCCGGTGGCAAGAGATGTGGATTCTGGATAGAATCAATTTCATGGAACAAATGATTAATGACGTTAGAAAACAGGAAGAAAAGAATGTGGAAACGGCCGTCTTGCTGGCCAACAAGTTGGCGGAACAGTTCGCTGCGCGCGCTGATGAAGCGGACATAGCCGGCGTGCTGCCTGCCGAGGACGTGGCGGCGCTTAAGGAATCTGGCTATTTGGGCATTAGCGTGCCGCGCGAGTTTGGCGGATATGGTCTGTCGCTGCGCGACTGCGTGGCGGCGCAGCTAGCCCTGGCGTTAGGCAGCACTTCCTCGGCCATCGTGGCGGGAATGCAGGTGCATATTTTTGGTCATCAACGGGAAGTGCGCAGTTGGGATGCAAATTGGTATGAAAAATTTTGCCGGCTGGCGGCCAATGGGGCACTGTTTAACTCTATTGCCAGCGAACCGGCGTTGGGCAGTCCATCGCGCGGAGGCTTACCGGCCACAACGGCCGTTCCGCCTGAAGATGGGGAAGGGTGGCGGGTAAACGGCCGTAAGACGTGGTCCACCGGCGGTAAACATCTTACCCACATGCTTGTTCGGGTAGATTTGGGTGGTGAGGCAGGCGTCGTGCTGGTTGAGCAAGGTATGCCGGGCGTGTCGTGGATCACCACCTGGAGCGATTCGCTTAGCCTGCGCGCCAGCGACAGCCACGATGTGGTTTTTAACGATGTCCACATTCCGCAAAACTATGTCATCGAACGCGGCGGGCGAAAGCCAGCGCCCAACCTCTGGTTTCCCATGATTATGTCAACAATCTACTTGGGTGCAGCTATCGCGGCCCGAAATCGGGTGATTCAATTTGCCCTGGAGCGTGTGCCGACAGCCCTGGGCAAACCGATTGCCACGCTGCCAAAAATCCAGCGCCAAATTGGCGAGATTGACGTTGCTTTGCAGGCGGCGCGCTCGTTACTATTTGATGTCGCATCCGAGTGGACGGGCAACGATGCTGAGCGGGCCAGGCTTTCTGCCCGCATTGCCGCCGCCAAAACGATGGTGACGGAAACGGCCAACAAGGTGACGGATCAGGCACTGCGCATTGCCGGAGGCAGCAGCATCACCAAGGCGCTGCCGCTGGAGCGCTACTTCCGCGATGTGCGCGCCGGCTCCATGCAGCCGCCATCGGGCGACACCGCGCTGGAAATGGTCGGCCGCGCCGCCATTGCTGAGTTTGAGTAATCTCTCGCATCGCCTTGTCAATTTCATAATCGTTGGTACAGTCAGAATTAAGAAAAAGTTGAGCGACTTGCCGTTGGGCAGGTCGCTTTTTTATGTTTTGTCTCGTAAGGAAATAGGTGATGGCTTTAAGAAGAATGTGGGTTAATACGCCCCGGGTGTATCGGTATATGATGGGCGGCTTTATTTTGACGGTGAACGCAGGGATTATCAATGTGATGGCGCTGCTGAGCGGATTTGGGCAGCCAGTCAGCCATCTGACGGGGATTTCCAGCAATTTGGGGATAGCTTTGGTAGAAAGGCACGCGCAGGTAATGCCGCTGCTGCTGACGATCATTTTCTTTGTGGTGGGCAGTGCCGTGAGTGGTCTGATTATTGATTCGACGCAGCTGCGTTTTGGGCGTCGGTATGGCTTCATCTTAATTGTTGAAGGGATCGTTTTGGGAACGGCCGTTCCCTTGATGAATCGAGGGCAATGGCCGGGAATCTACAGCCTGGCGCTGGCCAGTGGCATGCAAAATGGCATGGTAACAACGTACTCTGGCGCAATTGTCCGCACCTCGCACATTACGGGTTTGATGACCGATTTAGGCATCTATTTGGGGAAGTGGCTGCTGGGGCGCGAACGAAACGCCTGGCGCTGGCAAATGTATGTGACCTTGTTTTCTGGCTTTTTATTGGGGGGTATTGTAGGAACTGGCCTCTTTGAATCTGTTGGTTTGGCCGGGCTGTATTTTTGTTCCGCGCTGACCTGTTTGTTAGGTATTGGCTATTCGTTGTGGCGGCACCTGCTAGGTATTCAGCAGTACAAAGCGAAGGCTACAGTGGTTTAAATTGCTCGAAGGCGTCCTGGCAGTCGTGACAGTAGTAAATCATGCGGCAGAGGGTGGGGCCGAAGCTGTTTTTAATGGTGGTATTGTTGGAGCCGCAGCGGGGACATTGGGCCACGTCTAAAAAGGCGACGGAGATGAGATCGCCGCCGTGTTTTTGGGGCGGGGCCAGGCCAAACTGACGCAGCTTTTCGCGGGCTTCGTCAGTAATCCAGTCGGTGCTCCAGGGGGGGTGCAGGATAGTTTTTACGATGACGTTTTGGATGCCTAGCTGGCGAACGGCCGTTTCAATATCTCGTCGCATCACGTCCAGAGCTGGACAGCCGGAAAACGTCGGCGTCATCGTCACCAGTACAGAATCTTCGTCCACAATCACATCCCGCACAATCCCCATCTCCACTATAGAGACAACGGGAATCTCCGGGTCTTTGACCGCTTCAAGGGCTTGCCAGATTTGGGCGGGGGTAAGATTTTTCATGGGAGTGATTTGAAATTATGTAATTGGTAATTGACCAATTACCAATTACTCAATTACCAGACCGCCTCGCGGTTGAGCCGGGCCACTTTCTGCATATCGGCCAATAAGGTGGTGAGGTGGTTTGTGTGTTCGCTGCGGTTATTGGCGGATGGTGTTTGGTTCATCGGGATGGTGAGATGGGCGGCGGTGAGGAACGGCCGTATTCGTTCCAGCCAGCTCTCCTGCAGCCGGGCCAGATTCGGTACGACTTTCTCGCCTACCAAAACAGATTCGCCAGGCAGCGGTACAAAAAGCTGCTGGGCGTAAGGCCACAACGCATCCAGCGCCGCCTGCGTACGTCGGTTCGATTCCTCC
>CBDUOF010000104.1:0-14781 GCA_965368765.1 uncultured Anaerolineae bacterium
ATACGCCAGGAGGCCACTCCTGGGGGACCTTTGGGCGGCGCAGGGCCATACATGTATTAGGTGGATTAATTGCCGCTATTGACCAACTTCAGGGTCCGACAAACCCAAACACGACTTACAACGTGGGTGTCATTGAAGGGGGGACCTCCATCAATACCATTGCCCAGAATGCCCGGATGCTCCTTGATTTGCGCTCTGAGGAGCCACAACGATTGGGGATTTTAGTAGCTGAAGTCGAGAAATTGGTCGCAGTTTGCCAGGAACAGGCAGATGTGACGGTTGAGATGAAACAAATTGGCAGCCGACCTGCCGGGCAAATCAGCCGTGAAGCACCGCTAGTGCGACAGGCTGGGGCAGCTCTGAAGCGGGTCGGCTGTAAGCAGATCGGCTATATTGCGAGCAGTACCGACGCGAACGTGCCTCTGAGCCTGGGATATACGGCCGTTTGCATTGGTCTAACTGAATCCGGCAATGCCCATCGTCTGGATGAATATATGGACAGCACCCAGCTGGCGGCTGGTATGAGTCAACTACTGATGCTTACGTTATCGGCTGCGGGATTATCGACTTAAGGCGCCAGACCGTTGGCGCAGGAGACGGAGATGAACTTTGAATTAGATGAAGAACAGCGCGAGTTTCAGCACATTGTCCATGAGTTTGTGGCCAAAGAACTGAAGCCCATGGCGCGTCAGACAGATGAGACAGGTGAATTTAACTGGACGGCCGTAAAAAAGATGGGACCGGTCGGTTTGCTAGGTCTGGAGGTCCCGGAGGAGTATGGCGGGGCGCAAGTTGACGCCGTGAGTGCGGCTATTGCCATCGAGGAGTTGGGCTGGGGTTGTGGATCCACCGCTCTGGCCGTATCGGCTCACAATGGTTTGGCCTTAGGGCCGATTGTGAAGTACGGCAGCGAAGCCCAAAAAGAGCAGTGGCTGCCGCCATTGGCAACGGGCAAGGGGAAGCTTGGCTGCCTTTCGCTCACGGAGCCTGGCGCGGGTTCAGATTTGCAGGGTGGCGTACGCACAACGGCGGTAAAAGAAGGTGATTCCTGGATTATCGACGGCAGCAAAATGTGGATGACCAACGCTTCCATTTCTGATTTGATGGTGGTGTTGTGCCGCACCGACTCCGCCGGAGGCAGCCACTCACTAAGCCACATTTTGGTTCCGACAAACACACCTGGCATTACGATTGGCTCTGCGGAAAAGAAAATGGGGCTAAAAGGTTCGCCCACCCACGCCGTGACCTTTGACGAGGTGCGCGTCCCGTTGGGAAATGTCCTGGGTGAAGAGGGGCGTGGGCTTCAACAAACCTTGGCAACCCTGGACAGTGGTCGAGTCGGTATCGGGGCGTTAGCGGTAGGCCTGGGACAAGCGGCGTATGAAGCGGCCGTTCAGTATGCTCACGAGCGGGAAACATTTGGAAAGCCCATTGCCCATCATCAGGCGGTACAGTGGATGCTGGCGGATGCGGCTACCGAGCTGCAAGCTGCTCGCTTGATGGTCTATTGGGCGGCGTCTTTAAAGGCAGACGGCCGTAAATACACCAAAGAAGCTGCCATGGCCAAACTGTTTGCTACCGAAGTCAGTGAGCGCGTTTGCCGCAACGCGATCCAGATTCACGGTGGCTACGGTTATAGCACTGAATTTGAGGTCGAGCGCATTTATCGCGACACGCGCCTGATGACCATTGGTGAAGGCACCAGCGAGATCCAGCGTTTAGTCATCGCTCGCCACATTTTGAACCTCTAAATAAAAAGAAAAGGCAGATGGTTTTTGAGAGCCATCTGCCTTTCAGGGTAGTTCTAGAGAGACGCCGTCAGTGCGTCTCTTTTAGTTTATGCGGAGATTGTACGTTGTATTGGTGATAGGTGCGCTAAACACCCGGATGTAATAAGTGCCTGCTGCCAAATTCGTTAAGTTGATCACCTTGGTCGTTGAGGACGATCCGTTATTCTGCAGAGGGGTGAGGCAGTTGGCATCATAGACGATGAGCTGTCCCTGCGCGGGCTCAAAACTGGATAGGGTCACATTTAAATTCCCCGCGCTGCTCAGCCTCACGGCATACCAATCCTCAGTGTCGTTTGCCGTAAACTCATGCGTGACCCCAGTGACAATGGCAAAAGCTTGGGTGCAATTGTTATTCGGTTCAACAGGTGAAAAATTATTAAGTGCCATAGACATATAGGAGTAAGTTATGGGCAGTGGCGAAACATTAACGGTAATTGTCCCTGTATCAATTTTGCCGCCTTTGTCAGTTGCTTGCACCGTTAGATTAAAGGTTGGCATAGCGTTGGCGTTGAGCTTGCTGGTATCTGGCACGGTTATTTGCCCGGTCGCGCTGTCGATTGCAAACACAGTGCCTGTATTGCCGCCAATAATCATGAAAGTTAGTGCATCACCGCTGCCAAATTCTGGGTCCGTTGCTGAAACCGTGCCCACAACCACACCGTTGGTGCTGCCCTGAGCCACAAAGAAAGACGCGTCACTGACCGTTGGCGCTTCATCGAATAGGTTATTGACATTGATGGTCACATTGGCTGTATTGGTGGCATTCATGGTATCGGTCACGATGACGCTCAACATGAAAGATTGGGTTGTTTCATAATCTAGCGCGCTGCTGTCTGCAACGGTAATTTCACCATTATTGCTGCCATCATTGGCAATGGCGAATGCATTGCCCGTGTTGCCGGAAAGAATGTCGAAAGTAAGCAGCCCGACATCTGCAACATCTGGATCAACGGCTGGCACCGTGCCAACGGTAGTTCCATTGCTGCTATTTTCAGTAACGCTCAGCGTCGTCATGTCAATCAGGGGTGCCTCATTTTGATCCTGCAAATTGATCGTAATGGTAGCAACCACGTCGGGGTTCACTAGGTCATCTACGCTTACCATTAAGGTAAAGGTGGGCGTTGTTTCAAAATCAAGCTGATTGACATCGTTGACGGTAATTTCACCACTGGATGGGTTTAAGGCGAAGGCAGCATTTGTGTTTCCGCTGTCAATATCGTAGTGAAGCGTATCATCTTCAGGATCATCTGCGTTGACAAAGCCAACTGAGGAGCCGTTCGCAGAATTTTCGCTCGGCGTAAAGGTGCTGTTGCTAACCGTAGGTGGTTCATTCACATCGGTAAGATTGACCGCGACAATTTCTGAATCGAATGCCCCGGCGCTGTCCGTTACACGGACCGTCAAGTTATAGCTGTTTGGCGGCACATCAAAATCAAGCAAGCTGCCATTCACGACCGTCAGTTGGCCACTGTTGGGACTTATGCCAAACGCACCACCAGCATTGCCGCTAGTGATAGTGAAGGTCAGTATATCTCCGGCTCCAATGTCCTCGTCGCTGGCAACAAGTGGCGTGCCTACAGGCGTGGTGTCCGGTGGGTTTTCCGGAATTGAGAATGGTCCAGCCGGCATAAGCACAGGCGCATCATTTTCGTCTAGCAAATTGATGACGATCTCGGCTGAATCTGTGAGAAATCCGCTATCTTCTACTTCAACAGTCAGGGTAAAGGTGGGTGTGGTTTCAAAGTTGAGTAGATTGCTGTCGCTGACCGTAATGTCGCCACTACTGCTGCCAATGGCAAACGCGGCGGCTGGGTCACTGCTAAGGATTGTGTAGGCAAACGTGTCACCGGCATCGACGTCCGAAGTGATGACCGTGCCAACGAAGGTGCCGTTTGCCGCGTTTTCGGGGACTGAAAAAGGACCACCACTAATTGTAGGGGCTTCATTGACGGCCGTTACCGTAATTAGGAAGTTGGTACTTGTGATGGTGGTGCTTGTGGCTGCTGTAAAGTCAAAGCCATCGCTCAATGTCTCGCTGCCGTCATGGGTGTAGGTTAGCAAATTACTATCAATATCTGTTTGCAGAAAAGTGCCCGTGGGGGTCAGCAGCGTGGTGTTGAGGAAGAGGTCGCCATTGGTGGGTGTGGTAACAAGTGTGTAGGTTAAAATGGCGTTATTAGCCCCCATGTCACCGTCGGTTGCCAGCAACAAGGTGTTTGATATTATGTTGCCGGTGCTGCCTTCAGCCACCGTTAGCCCCTCGTTAACTTCAACTGTGGCATCAGCCATCACTGTGCCAAGCCACAAAACGGCCGTTCCCATGGCACAAACAAGTGCAAATATAATTAGGATACGATTTCTACGCATACCAGTACTCTATTGAAACCTCTTGTTATTCATTGCACGCAAGGACAATCAATAACTTAGACCCCTCACTATCCACCAGGCGGCGGCGGTGGGGGTGTAAATGTTGGTTGTGTGGTTGGTTGTGGATTGCTACCGCCAGAGCCAGGGGTTGGTGTATACGTTGGCGTAGGCGTGTTGGTAGCCGTTGGCGTGGGTGTGTCGGTTGGGCGCGGTGGGATGGTGGCGGCAATCGGAATAATATTGATACTGTCTTGATTGGTCAACTGACTGGCAATGGCTGCAACCCAGCCACGACTGCCATCATCTAAGATGACGTTATACCATTCCCCTTCTGAACTGTCTTTCGCCAGCACAGCTACCACGTCTCCCTGATACAAATAGCGCAGGATAGGGTAAACGGTGCCGGGACCTTGCCGTAAGCTAGCGGAACTTACGAAAATCACGATTTGTGGAATTGGCGTGGCTGATGCCGTATTCGTTGGCGTGGCCGTCTCGGTAGGCGTAGGGGTGAACGTGGGGGTTGACGGCGCTGGCTTGATAGCTATTTTGCGGTTGCTGCTTGTGGCAATATCTCGATTGGTGGCTAAATCTTCCAGAACAACCTGCCACTCAGATAAGGCGTTGCTGCCACTTTCTGGCAGTAACGTTTGCAGGCTGTACGTGCCGTCTTGTGCGGGAGTATTAACAATTCCAAGCAAGGAACGGCCGCTTCCCGTGAGTAAGTAGACCGAAAAGCGTTGATTTTCCTGCAAGGCATCGCTCCAGGCCCAGCGAAAATTAGCAGCTTCGCCAGCCTCAAATTCAGTTGCGTCGGCTGGCGATAAAACATCAATCGTCCCAAGGGTAGCGAAGACGCCTATTGTCGCCGTTGGATCTTGCGACGCCGTCACCGCCGCAGGCGAAAGCGCCAGTGTCGGGGTGGGTGTATCATTGAGAGCGGTATCAATGGCAACCGGTACACCAGCTGGTTGGCCACCGTTTTGATTTTGTACGGCGGCCCAAATTGCAATGCTGCCGATGCATAGGGCAAGGGCAATTAGCGGGAGCATGATGATAGCTCGGGAGCGGTTCTGCGCGGGTAAGACGGCCGTATCCCCACGATTTTGCACCAATATGCGCTCGTTTTGCAAGGCATCATTGATCGCATCCAGGAACTCTTTTATGCTGTTGTGTCGGCCCCATGGCTGTTTACGTAAGCTCTTGTCGATCAAGCTGTGCGTTTGTCTGGATAAATCTGGGCGCGCATGTTCTATGGCGCTGGTTCCGGGCTTAAGTGCCTGGGAAAATGTTTGCCAGAAAGAACCCGCATCGGACGGCAGTTCACCGGTAAGAATTTCAAATAGGATGACGCCCAGCGAGTAGATTTGGCTTCGACTATCTATCGCTTTGCCGTGATGCTGTTCAGGTGCTATATAGGCTTGATTGATGGTTGCTTTTACTTTTACGGCCGTTCCGTTTTCGGCCGCCGGAATACCTAAATCCACCAACACCACGGTGCCATCTTGTTTCAGCATAATGTTGTCTGGTGAAAGATAATAGTGAAATAGGTCAAGACGTTCCGCCAACTCCAGCGCTTCTGCCAGCTGGCGCACAATCTTTAGCGCGTAAATATTGTTGGCTGGCGTGCCTTGCTTGGCAAGTTGGCTCAGCCGCTCGCGTAAGGTAATACCTTCCACTAGCTCTCGAGCAACATACGGGCGATTATTTTGAGTTAAACCTATCTGGTGAACTTGGGCAATGTTGGGGTGCTTTAGCTGAGCAACCTTATTCATTTTCGCAATGAATTGCTCAACAAATTGTTTCTTGTTATTAAAAGTAGGCAGCAATACTTCGACCGCAACGGCACGATTTTCGTCTACATCAAAGGCCCGATAAAGATCTGTAATGGCCGTCTGGTCAATATGGGCTTCTAATTTATATTGATCAATTAGCTGATCGTACAAATTAGACGGCCTTGCCTGCTCTTTTTGGGTTTCCATCCGTTCCTAAATAATAATTTGCTGACCTTATGCAAACTACCCGCCTATAGTATAGCGCAAGAATGACACTTGTTGAAATCACTGTCTGCGCAGATTGAACGTGCGGAAGAGGTAGGGCTAGAAGATTCTCGAAAGAATTTTGGCAAATCTTGTGGGCTTACATCTAGCCTGATACGTCGTATAAAGCTCTTCCTAGCTTTGCCGATACAACAGCAAAGCACTAATTATATAACCTGCTCCCACGATAAACATAAGTATAATTAGTGGGCTAATCATAGCAACTAATTGTTTCGATCTTCCTTACGGAAGATATCCAGGGGAGATGACGTGAGCTTGGCACAGGTCATAAATTAGCCGTTGAGCTAAGGCGTTGTGACTAGAAAATTGTATTTGCTACTATTATTCATTGGGCCGTCATTGATTAGCCACACAAAGTACGTTCCTGGTGGTTGGTTGGCAAGGTTGATCCGTTTTTCAGAGGAAAAATCACCATTTTGACCTATCAGTGTCAGGTTTTGACAGCTGCTGCCGCGCCAAACCGTAATTTGGCCGGCAATCGGTACAAAATTGGTGAGGTCTACCGTCATGTCACCGGGGGTGCCTAGCGTGAATTTGTACCAGTCGTCGATGTCCTCTGCCAAAAATTTGGTCGTCTGGTTAGGCGTGATTGAGAAGGCCTGCTCACACACGTCATTGGGTTCACCGAGCGCTGAATGATTCAGGAAGTAGTTCGTTGCCATTGGCAGATACACGCTGTAGCTGATTACCGTTGGCGGTGTATTGGGAACAATTTCAATTGAGACGGCCGTTTCCGCCGATACATTTGTATTGGTACGTGGTTCAAGCGCCGTCGCAACAAAGGAGACCATGCCGCTGGCAAGCGGCGCATAGCTGCAATTGAAAACGGCCGTTTGTCCTGCGGCAAAAGACCCCAACGACAGATTACACCCTGTTGCCTGCACTGAAGTGAGCCGCAGAGTGACTAAATCACTGTCACCGCTATTCGTGATTGTCAAAGAAAACGTAATTTGCTCCCCTTCTGATACAGAAGCTTCGTCCGGTACCACCGTTAGCTCAAGGAGCGGGTTTGCAACAGGTGACAAAATTGTATTTTCAGCCTCTACCAACAGCTCTAGGGCTGAAGCAGTGGCGTTGACCAGGATGGTGTTTGCCAGATTGGAGACAGCGCTGGCAACCTGGCAGGTATAGTTACTGCTTTCGCCTGGTTCTAGATCGGGAAGGCTGCCAATTGGGCGGTCACAATTGGCAAAGTTGGTGTTCGTAATAGAAAGGTTGTTCAATGCTATGTCACCGTTATTCTCTACTGTGACCTCTACCGAAAAAGGCTCACCCTCTAGCACGGCTTCCGGGCTCGCAAGTTGACTAATTTGAATGGATGGATGGAACACCTCAATATAGTCAAAGAAAACGTTGGCGACGTCAGAATCGTTGTCGTGCTGCATCTCCAGGGACAGGGTGACCGTATCGCCAGAAAATTCACTGATGTCCACGAGCGCATTCTTCCAACCTGCCAGTGTATTAATGCCGTCAACATTTAGTGTCCAGACAGGCGTTTCATCGATAGCAACAACGGCCGTATCATTGTTGATGGGATCAGGACCCTTGATAGGATTGAACCAAAAGGAAAGGATTGCTGCATTTGATTCGAGCGCGATGTCCTTGCGTGCCCCATTGTTGCTCAGCACGTTATTACAGGCACCGCCAGCCCAGAAAGATTGTTGACCATCAAAATTAGGGGGTGCACCAACGACCGTTGACCAGTTGCCAATTGCCGGAGCGTTGCAAGCGGTATTGAAATATTCTTCCCAAGTAGTTGGCACGCTTTCAAAACTGCCGTCGTTGATAAGTTCGGCAAATAAGATGGGTGCAATTGATAAGAAAAGGAATAGTACAGAGGCAGCCCAAAGGGAAGTGATCTGTCGCCGATTCATACACATTTCTCCGACGGTCGGTTGATAGGCATTGTTTGACCGGATTTATTTTTCAAGACGCTAGGATTTACGCAAAGAGTTCAGGCTTATTGTGACTGGAGGATGTTGCGAAATACCTTACGGAAATGTGATTGAATTAAGAGCGAAAATTTTTTGGGGAGAAATGGTCACGGCAGGGAAGCTGGGGCAGGCGGGGCTGTTGGGGTGGGTGGCCCGGGGTTGGGCGTTGGATTATTGCCTGGCGTTGGCGAAACGGCCGTTCCCGCAGGAAGCGTGGGGCCCGGCTGTGTTTCGGTCGCGGTTGGGAGTGGATTAAAGGGGAGCCAAATATTCTGACCGACGCTCAAGAGGATAGTATCCAGGCAATTTACCTCCAGCAGTCGCTCCACGGTTGTATTTGTTGCCTGAGACAGAGCCGAAAGCGAGTCATTCGGCTGAATTTCGTAGCGAACCCAGCCAAACGGAGGCGAGATAATACAGCCGACTTCGGTGGGTGCTGGCGCCGGGGTATTGGCTGGCGTTTCAGAGGGTGGGATCGTGGCTGTGCTGGTTGCAGTCTGAACGGGAATGGGCGCGAAGGTTTGCACCACTGTAGGTGTGAGCGTGGATACGGCCGTATTGACAGCAGTTGCCCTGGCTGTTGGGCTGGCAGTCGCTGTAAAGGTAGGCACGACCTCAAGCTCGGCTGGAACGATCGCTTCATCGACAGTGAGCTGTGCTTCCGTTGGCGTCAGGGTTGGTTCATTGCTGATGGCATTGTCGGTTGGGCTGGGAATGGCCGTGTCTGCTTCTACTTGTAAGACAGCCGTATCGGGCGTCGTTGTGACAGAACCCTGACGGTTAGCTCGGCCACGCATCAACAAGAATAGAAACAGGAGTAAAAAGAGCAAAATAACGGCGGGAACCACATACTTTCGGGCTTTCGGTTGAAGTAGCCGATTCAGGAATTGTCGCCATGCAGGTAGCGGGGGCGGTCCCGGTGCAGACTCTTTCTTAATCGCTCTATCGATTGATTTAGTGAGAGCGGTTACTGTTTCAAAGCGACTCCATTCCCGTTGCCAAAGGCAGTCACGAACGGTGGCATACGTTGCCTCCGTTAAATCGGTCCGGACACTGTTGAGGGGGATTTCACGAGCAACGCCTTGATGCTCAAAAATATCCCATTCAGACACAGGCAGCGCGGGTTTGTGTCCGGCCAATAATCGGTACAGCAAGACGCCGAGAGAAAAAATATTGCTGCGTCCAGACAACGCCTTGCCACTTAATTGCTCAGGGGAGTCATAGTCCAGCTCAGAAGGAGGCGTGTCGCTATATTGGGAAACAGAAGAGGTCGGTGGCACAACCAGGTCAAGCAGGAAAGGCTGACCGGCTTCATTCACGAAAATATTTTTCGGGCGTAGATCATGGTGGATAAGGCCGCTGGGGTGGGCCACGGTTAAAATCTGTGACAGCTGCCTCACAAGCGTGAGCGCAGCAATGATTTGTGTTTTGTCACGGGGTTTTTCGGCGGATTCAAGACGTTCTGCCAGGAATTGACCCGGTACGTAGGCCATTACGGCAAACGGCCGTTTGCCCACCGTGCCAAAATCAAGCAGCGGCAAAAATGTTTCGTCCTCTAGCTGGGCGAGCGTTTCGGCCCTTCTTTGAAACCGGTCTGCCAGGTCGCCAGATTTAGCCGCATCCGCCTGGAGCGTCACCAAAAAAACGGGTTGATCTGTCTTTTCATGCCGTGCCCTGTAAATGGCACTGACAGAGTGTTCGACGAGCAGTTCATCCAGTACGTACTGTTTTATTTTGTTGTCGTTGTTTCCTTTATTGCTTCTTGATGTCATAGAATTTACTGAACGCTAACGACACTGGCTACTTTACTGGCGCTTGGAATTTGGATTGGCAATCTTCTGTTATGGTACCAGAAATTTTAACTACGTCATTATACACATTCTGGCGTTATGGTATAGCCAAAATGAGATATTTGCCGATTTTCCCTAGTTTGGCAAGAAGATGAACGTTCTTTCTGCACCACTAAGGAGCACCAAGTTATCATCTTTCCACCGGAGGTCTATCCGCCATACGGCCGTTCCCGCCACCATGTCTACAGGACTTAAATCAGCCGCAAGATGAAATCCATCTCCAAAATTCGGCTCTGAAATGGTGCCCAGCTCAGTGACCATCTCATCTTGCTCCACGGTAATGACGAATTCTTGGCCCGGCTCCATGACTCCGGTATACGTCCAGTAAAAGGTAATGAGGCTGTTTTGCAGTACGCTGCTGTTTTGTGGCGGGCCCATTGGTTCTATTGCAGCGGTTGCGGGCGGGCGGGGTCGCGTCGTCGCTGCAGGTGTAGGGCTAGGCAAAATAATTGCTTGCAATATTGGCGGGCGCGTGGCGGAGGCTGGCGCACTGGACACGGCCGTTTCAGCCAATTCCAGCGTCTCGTTTGTCGGAGGGTTTCCAACGAAGAAGTTCAATAGCACAACCCCAAACAGCAAGAGAAGCAGCGGTGCCACGCGGTATCTCAAGCGCTTATCTCCTAGTAAACTATTTACCGTTACTTTGCTTGACAATGTGCCACTCCCCCATAAATTGCTTTTGGTCTGTATTTTGGCATTGTAGCACAGGCAGTTCCAAGCACAACCGGCGCAGCCGTAGCTGCGCCGATTGCCTCAGAAAAGAAAGAGGAGCCCCGAGTAACTTTATGATAAAAGTTACAGTCAGATTGTAGCAGGAGCGGGTGGGCATTCATCTGATATTTGTCACAAGTGGTGGGTGATGTTCCTCATGGGCAAGGAGTCAGGGTAAGCGTATGCTGGGCCGCCTGGATAACATCCGCTTCACGCCACAGCACCGGAAAATTATTGCCCTGTCGCCACATCTTGGCCAAATCGTCATAGTGCTGGCTGCCCAGGTGGCCCGATTGCCCCGGTGTCAGCATTGCTTCAGCTGTGAGGATGTTGCTCATGTCTACGAGGAGGCGGGAAGAGACTGAAATGCCATCGCTGGCAAAACTGCCCGGACGCATGCCAGATTGGGCAACGGTATTGCCATCTCCACCCAGCGGAAAAGGTCCACTGTTGAAGATACTGTCGAGCGGTGGCACGCGACCTAAAGCGTGTTGAAAAGTAACCTGATGCAGCTTTCCCCATTGCCAATTGGCTGGATTCTGGCCCAGCATCTGGCGCAAGACGGCCGTTGTTTCACGCAGGCATCGTTCAATGAGATCGTTTCGTGTAGTAGGCGAACTAAACCAGACATCCTTATTCTCGGCCAAAATCTTGAGTAAGTTTGGTAGCCAATAGCCTTGAAATTCGTTGACTGGGTGCAGGTTATCGTTAATTCCCTGCCCCAACAGCGGTGCGATTAAAGTAGCCGGAAGTTTTTCAGACAACAAAGCTGTCGTGAGCTGATCTACGGCTACCTGGAAAACCGTCCCACCGATGCTCTCTTCCGTTAGTTGCCCATCCCATTGACGCAGCAAGGTAAGGCAAAGCTGGGCATCGGGAACGGCCGTTTCAAAGGTCTCCAGAAGGGCAACAAGCTGTAGGCCAGGCAGGCTCAGCTTGTCCAGTTGAAACTGTCGGCAGTCGGTCAAGGTTAGTTGTTGTTTGCTGTACAGCAGTTGATGGATGCGTTCGGCGCGGTAGCCATTGCGCCACATCTGCCCTAAATTGTGAGACGCTTCTTCCGGCGGGACGAGACGATTGTTACCAGACATAATAAGGCCGCTTTTTGGGTTCAGTGCGTGTGGCATCTCGCTGAACGGCACCAATCCAAGCCATTCATGACTGCCTTCCCAACCCGGCGCAGGGACGCTGCCGTCGCCCGCTGCACGAATTGGCACCTGGCCGCTGACCCAGTGACCAATGTTTCCTCGATCGTCTGCATAGAGCAGGTTTAGCGATGGCGCCTGGATACGCGCCACGGCCGTGACGAAATCATCCCAGTTTACGGCCGTATTTAGCCAGGCAAAGCCATCCATGGTAACGCCACTGCGCAAAGCAGTGGAGCTGAATGCCAGTGGCTGATTAGGGCTGTCGAGCAAGGGATTAATGAGTGGGCCGTGCGGGGTGATGGTGACAGTTTCTGTGTGCGGCTTTTGAAAGCGGATTTCGATTTCTTCTTCGATTTGCACAGCATGGCGCCACGTATTCCCAAACTGGTATCGTGATGGGTCGGTTGGGTGCGGCTTTTCGATGAATAGGTCTTCGCAGTCGGTATAGGCCAGGGTGGCACCCCAGCTGATGTGGCCGTTGTGGCCAACGATGACGTAGGGCAGGCCAGGCAGTGTAAAACCCGTAACGTGCATCTCGTTGCTGCGCAGATGTTGATAGTGCCAAATGGAGGGCACACCGACGGGCAGGTGCATGTCGTTGCACAGGATGGCGCCACCGCTTTGGCTGCGTTCAGGGGCAAGGACCCAGCCGTTGCTGCCGCGCCCAGCGCCGTCGAGGTTGCCTTTGCCTAGAAATGGATTTTGCCAGGGAACGGCCGTTCCGCGCCAGGCGTCGATCCATTGCGCATTTTCCTCTAAACCATCAGGCAAGGTGGCCGGAAAGTGGTCTGGGTACGACATTAGTAAATCACGAACGATAGCTGGATCGGCTTGCTGCACCAGTTGCGCTTTTACCAACTCGCCGATAGCACCGTGGGTGAGAGCCCACATTTGCAAATGGGCAAAAGCAAGGGAATCGACCATTTGCCACGGCTGCGGCTTATATTGCACGATGCCAAATTCAAGGGGCAGTCGTGTCTGGTTGGTTAAGATGGCGTTGACGCCGGCGGTATAGGCGGCCAAATCGTTGTAGGCTTGTTCTTCCAGGGTTCTTAACGTTGCTTCGGCCAGTCGGGCAAAGCCAAAGGTGCGGCTGAGGCGGTCGGTATCCAGGGTGATGGCGCCGAAAATGGCTGACAGGGTTCCGCTGGCGGCGCGCCGATTTAGCTCCATCTGCCAGAGCCGATCCTGGGCGTGAATAAACCCTTGTGCCAAAAAGAGGTCATGGCGCGTTTGGGCCTGAATGTGGGGGACGCCCCAGCGATCGCGCCGAACCAGGACGGTATCCTGGAGCTGGTGAAGATAGATACGGCCGTTTAGTTGCGGTGATCGCTGGCGGCTCCAGCGGTGTAAAATGGAAGCGAGTCTGGACACGGCTAAGATCCGCAGCCGGGTTGGGCCGTGCAGCCTGTGGTGGAAGGCGTGCATTGGTAATTGACGTTAATACCGAGGTAGGGAGAAGGATCAAGGGTATTGTCGAATTCAAGTTCGTTGAGGAAACGGCCGTTGCCGTCATCTTTCACAATCGAAAAGTGCAAATGGACCCAAATTGACCGTGCCGCGCTGCCATTGTAGTCACCTGTATAGCCGAGCAGCGTGCCCTGTTCCACAAAAAGCTCTGATGTGCCTGGTGGAAATGCGTCAACAATGAAGCTATTGCCATCCCGGTCAGCCATATGCGCATAGTACAGCCAAATCTGATTGCCTGGCCGCAGCGGATCATCCGGCACGCGCAGGATAACGGCACTGCGCCAGTCGGCACTGCGGCTGACGTAGCTATCATAGGCCGCATAGACGGGGGATACGCCGGGGTCGCCTTCGCTAAAAATGTCAATTCCCTGATGCGGATTGCTGGCTGAATAGGGACCGCGTGGATCTTCGTATAGCAGTCCGATGAAGCCGTCGGTGGGCAGTATAAAGGGTGCCCCGTGACAAGCGTCCCGCTGAGCTGTGATGAGATTGGCCCGATCTGTATCATCGCCGGTAGACCATTGCACAAACGCTTGATTGCGCGGGTTGTCTAAATCCAGCAGGAAGCGGATGGCTTCATACCCTTTCACCGCCAGGAAAGTGAATAGAAGTAGCCCAAGCAGTGCAGCCAGGCGCTTGAACGGCCGAAAGCCAGGCTCGCGAAACCAGAGAAACAGTTGCCGAAATTTTTTCACCATAATCAACGAGCGCGTTAGTCGCTGGGAGCTGCGAAGGAAGCTCTGGCATGACGGGCAGACCAGCTAAGCCGTACTGTAAGCAGTGTCATTACGCCTAGGGTAACGACCATCAACCAGAAGGCGGCTTCAATGTTGACAATGGGCCATTTATAGAAATCGGCTACCACGGCAACGATGCCAAGCAGAAAGTACAGGGCGATGCTTCGCCAGCTCTTGAGAAGTGGGGCCATGGCTAAGATCAAAATGGAGAAGTAGCCTGTATGCAATTTGGGACTCAGAAGAAAAACGGCCGTAATTAGCAAAATAAGACTCTGCAAAATCCCTGGACGCTTCCAGGCAATATACAAGGTCGTTAATCCCAACCCAACGACAAGCAAGGCGGACATCAGGAGTAAGGGCACTTGTTCCGCCTCACCATGAAACTGATTCCACAATCCAAGCAGACTAACGCCACGATATTGAAACGGATGCTGTGCCCCTCCTGTGCCAAAATCCCAAAAAATGGCGTCACGGCCTGCTAATATGAGAAATGGAGCCAACCCTGCGCCGAAAACGACAAAGGGCAATATGAGATATTTGCGCCACGCTTGCCGATAGTGCAATAGAGCCACGGGCAGCAAGGCGCCTGCACTGAGCTTGACCAACAGACCTAAACCAATGGCGATGGCCCCCTGAACATGTCGCTTTTTGAGGATAAAGAGCAAGGCCAGCGCGATGAAGAAAACGATCACCGATTCATCTTGACGGCGAAGAATC
>CBDUOF010000105.1:0-14759 GCA_965368765.1 uncultured Anaerolineae bacterium
GTCATGTAATTTGTTCCCTGTTACACTTTTAGAATCCTAACCAGGTGCATCTAAACGATAATGTACCACCCATTGTAGTTTGCGGAACAGAGCCCAATGCCGCATCAAGCGCAGCGTGCCCAACTTTGGCTCATCAGCATCTACAAAGGACCAATCATCCAAAAAGCGAATACCGCTGCGCCACTGTTCCATTGAATCGCTGTCGGCAATGCCAGATTGAAACATTGCGCCAGCGCCCATCGACATGTTACTTTGCAGCTTGCGCTTTATCAGCTTGCCACGCCAGCCGTGCAGCCAGCCACTGTTAAACACCTCGCAAACCAGCTCGCAGCCGGGGAAGCGTGCCTGCAGCGCCAGCACCAGTGCTTTTACGTCCTCTAACGGCAGGTACATGAACAGCCCTTCGGCCAGAAAGAGGGTCGGCGGTTCTTCCACCACCTGATCCATCCAGCTAAAATCCAGCACCGACGAAGCAATCATCCGGTAGCGATCGGTTTCTACAATAAGCTGACGCTTCAAGGCAATCACGTCGGGCAAATCAAGATCGGTGAGGTGCAAACGGCCGTCATCCAGCCGAAAGAAACGTGTATCCAGCCCGCAGCCCAAATTCACAATTGCCCCATCAGGATGCCGCCGCAAAAAGTTGCGGCACTGCTGATCAAAATGGCGCGCCCGCAGCGCCATCGTCTGGTTTAGCGTTTCTGGCAGGTCGCCTTCGACCACCTTGCGATACAGTTCGCCATCGGCCTGCGCTGCCAGCGGTTTGATCTGTTCAAACAATTCCACCGCGTTCTCATCTACCAAAATTGGGTTGGCCGACTGCGACTCCTTGGCTCGTGCGTACAGCGTCAACAGCATCGTTGCCGAAACATCGCTAAGGGAAAATTGAGTCCCCCCAACTTTCATGCCGAAAAACCGATAATCAAGAAAACGATACCCAGACCCCACACGGGCAAAAAGACAAACTGCCCGCCCGCTTTGCCAGAAATCAGCTTGCGCCAGCCTGCCACTTTGTGGCTACGCCAGCGCACCAGCAAATCCAGCCCAATCATCAAGCCGCCTATTAGAAAGACGGCCGTAATAGTGGCCAAATCGAACAGGGCCGCAGCAACAACGGCCAGCAAAACGCTGCCCACCGACAGCAAAAAGCCCAGGCCGTTGCCACGATAAAGCGCCATTACGACAAATACTTTTCGGCGTAGGCTATCAAAGCATCTTCAAAAACGTTGGCGGGAGGCAAAACCAGACCCGCACCAACCTGACCCACGCCCGCATCTTTATGGGCGATGCCGGTGTTTATTTGCGGCCGTATGCCCAACTCGACCACTTTGCGAATATCGACCCCAACGGGCGTCCCCCGGAAAGCCAGCACCGGAATGGTGAAGGCTTTATGCTCTGCCACCGTAATTTCGTACATGCGCATCGTCGTCTCAACCGCCATTTCAGGCGTGCCGCTGATGAAGGTGACAATGGCCGGGGCTGAGGCCATGGCAAAGGCGCCAATTCCTGCCGTTTCCGTAATCGTACTGTCGCCAATGTCGCCGCTGGCATCGTCGGCAGTGAAGCCGGAGAAGTAAAGGCCGTCTGGCTGGCCCACTGGGCCAGTAAACCAGCGATCGCCCAGGCCGCTGACGCGGATGCCCAAATCAGTGCCGTTGCGGGCCATGACCGTCATGATCGTGCTGCCCTCTACGCCGTGCCCGGCGTCGGCCATCGCTTTGCAGGCAGCCATGACAGGATTCAATACGCTCAGGGCATTGTCGCCCAAAAATTGCAGAACGGCCGCTTTGTCTTCATCAGTCGCGTTGGTTTTGGCAATCAGCGGAGCCAGCTTGGCAGTGAACAGGATCGAGCCAGCCTTGTTGCGATTGTGCCCTTCATCTCCCATGTGCAGCGATTCTGCCAACAGAGCGCGAATATCGATGCCATCTTCACTGAGCGCAAGCGCATCTGCCAAAATAGTGCCCAGCGTATCGTTCATCCAGTGCAGCTTGGTGAGCACCTCCTCGCTGTAGGCGCCATAGCGCAGCACCTTGCCGTAGCCTTCGTTGAGATTGGAGTACGTTTTGTTGCCGTGGGTAACGTTTTCTACCACGTACACCTTCATCGAGGCCGAGGTGACACCCGCCATTGGCCCGACCGAGCTGTGTTCGTGGCACGGCTCCAAATCAATCTGGCCACTGGTCACTAGCTTTTCGGCGCTGGCCCAATCGGTGGCCTTGCCTTCAAAGATGAGCGCGCCCACAATTGCGCCGCGCATCGGCCCAGATGCTCGCTCCCAGGTGATAGGCGGGCCAGCGTGCAGCAGCAGGTTGTCGCGCATGCCGGGAATAACGTCCCTGGCAGTGGCGATGGTTTTGAGTATAGGCCGCGCTTCCATCATGCGGGTTACGGCCGTTTGGTTTGCTTTATCTATATCAATCATAAGGTTTCTCCTAGAATAAACCGCGAAGGGCGCGGGTGGCGCATAGAAAAATCTGTTAATCTGCGAAATCTTTGATGATTACTCTTCTTATTCTTAAGCGTTGATAAATTGTTGGAGGGAGACGGCCGTTTTCGGGAAATCTCGTAATATCTGCTTATCGGCCGTGATTAGCGGCACGCCTAACTCCTTGGCCAGCGCCACAAACTCGCAATCATAGGCCGTGCATTTGCTGACGTTGGCAGCCTTGAAAACCTCATCAGCCATTACATGAAATTCGTGATCGCGCATTTTGACTTCCGCAGTTTGCACAATTCTGAATATTTGTGGCAAGGTCAATAACTCTTTGCGCAAATAAAGCAGCAGCGTGTTGCGAAACTCACTGCGCCACAAGAACGGTGCTACCCAGACCGGGTCTTTTCTGTGGATTTGAACGGCCGTTTCGCTATGAGCGCTATTGACAAAGTAGTAGATCAGAATATTTGTGTCTACCACAATCATGGACGACCTTTATTTTTCCATTCGTTTAATTCTTCATCTGTCAGATAATAATGAGATGTCAATTCACGCAAAACCCGTGCTTTTTCCTCAAATTCTTCCGGGCTCGGGCGGTAGCTGCGGAATGCACGCTCAATGAGCATAATGACCTCGTTGTTGATGCTACGGCGATTGGTTGCTGCTCGTTGCTTGAGTTCCTCATACAAATCATCGGGAATATTTTTGATAGTAAGCGTAGCCATTTATTTCCTCCAAAAACAATGATTCTTTACCCGGAACCATTATGCAACCATTTTGGAACCAAGTCAATCCTTTTGTTTCATTTTTGCCAGGATGGCCATGAGCTTTTCGTTGCCGCCTGCCGGGGGACGCCACTCGACCTGTACGGCCGTTCCTCCTTGCCCCTTGATGCTGTCATAAAAAGATTCCAGACCCACGTTGATAGCCGCCAGCTTTCCACTAAAAGCGGCGGGTGACACGGGGGGGGCGCTAAATTGTGGCGCTGGCAATCGGTTAAAGATGTAATCAACCGCTTCGTTGGTGCTGGAAAATACAATGGCTCCAGCCGCAGCCAGCTGCTCGATTTGGCCGTTTAAATCTTGCGGATCTTCATCGGTTCCAATGACCACAGCGATCACTTTTTTGCCTGCCTGAACCGCTTCAGCAATGGCTGGCCTCAGCTCACCAGCCGGATTGGGATGCGCACCTTCACCCAGCACCACATCCAATAAAATGAAGCCGACTTCCGGATCGGCCGTTTCCTGATGCAGCCGGCGGATGCGTAAATCGTTGTCCATCATGGGGTGCAGACGCCCCTGGGTAAAATCGTCCTCGCCCATGTCCAAAATCGTGTGACCCTGGCTTTGCGTGAGTTCGGCCAGCTTTTGCTCGGGACGAATGGGAATATTGGTGTGGAGCTCATCCAGAACGGCCGTCAGGCCCAGCACCGTCTCGTAGGCCAGCGTGCCGCCAGAAAACAACCCACGCACATAGCCATCCACCGGATGGCGCTGCGGCGAGAGCAGCGACGTTTCAACCGTTGTGGCCATATGGACCGCCAATTCGGCCGTTTCTACCAGACTCGTGGCAAAATGAATGTTACCCACTTTGTGTCCTGGTGGAGGAAAGCCAATAAAGTTCACCACAATCTGCTTGCCGGTAGCCTGTGCCGCCCGCAAAAGCTGTGTTGCTACCTGCGGCGAGGGCGGCTTGGAAACTAAAACAATCACCCGCGTGGCCGCATCTTGCCCCAACAGCTGCACGGCCTGAAGCGCCGTAATCGCCGCGACATCTGCCTTCAAGTCGCGCCCGCCGGTGCCAATGGCCTGGGACAGCCCACTGCCTAAATTGTGAATCTCGCTGCTAACAGCCTGCAAGCCAGTGCCGGACGCCGCCACCAGGCCAATACGGCCGCGCCGCACCCGGTTAGCAAAGCCCAACCCCACGCCGTTGACAATCGCCGTGCCGCAGTCTGGGCCCATCAAGAGAAGTCCGCTGGCCCGCGCTTTCTGCTTCAGGCGCACCTCGTCAGCCAGGGGCACATTGTCGCTGTAAAGGAATACGTGCTTGCCCAGCCCCAGCGCCTCCTCGGCAACGGCGGCGGCGTAGCGACCCGGCACGGAGATGAGCACCCAATTGGCCTCAGGCAGTAGATCTGCGGCAGCGGCCAGGCTGCGGGGGCGGTATTCGCTTCTGCCTGACGCTTTTCGGCGGGTGAGGAGTTCGTCTACCTGGGCGATGGCTTGGGTGACGGCCGTTTCCGTCTCCCCCTTCACCACAATCAGCAAATCATCTGCTTTGGCGCTGACATTGGCAGGCAGCAAATCCCCCGCAGCCAACAGTTCCTTGTTCGCCTCCGTCGCCATTACCACCCCGGCATCGGCCACGTCTGGCAGCTCCGCCAGCGCCTTTTGCAGCTGCATCAGCACCACAGAATCATAGTAAGCGCCCTGCCTCACTTCACTTTTCATTATCGTCATCTTCTTGCTCCAGATTTTTATTACAAAGAAATGAAGGTACAAAAGGAACAAAGAGGTTTTTTGCTTTGCGCCTTTGTTTCATTGTCCATTTGTAATAAAGTTTTTAAATACGATCTACGCGGCGGGGGTTTTGACGGAATTTGATAATGGAATCGGCCGCATGATACCCCTTGCGCAGGCTAAGATTGGCGTAGATAAGCGTACGTGGCCCTACCAATGAGCCAGGATTCAGCACTGCATTACAGCCCGTTTGAGCATCATCGCCCAGGATGGCTCCCAGTTTAGTGAGCCCTGTATCGTAGGTTTGGCCGTCGATGGTGAGGTGGATAGACGGCCGTTTCCCGGTCACCGCATCCTTTTCACTCATCATTCCCAGGTTACTCAGCTTGGTACCTGCCCCCAAATTCACGCGATGCCCCAAAATAGAATCGCCCACATAGTTGAAGTGAGGTGCGTGGGCACCAGGCAAAAAGAGCGCATTTTTAGCTTCGCTGGCGTGCCCCAGGCCGCTTCCCGGCAGCAAGATCACGTTTTCCCGCACGTAAGCGCCGTGCCGTACCGTTGCCCCGGCTCCGATGTAGGCCGGCCCCTGCACGTAGGCACCTGGTTCAACCACCGCGCCTTCGCCAATAAAAACAGAGCGGTCGCTCAGATACGCGCCGGGCATCACCGTGCCCAAAATCGTTTGCTCCTTGCCCACCAACCGGGCAACATGCACCTCAATCTGGGGAATGGCGTCCCAAACATAGCGACACCCCGCAAAAAAGGAAGCCACCCAATTATCGGCTAAATCAAAAAATCCATTTGGTGATAAATCTATCGCCAATCTCTACGCTCCAATCTCTTGCGCCAAAAGCAAACAGAGCTCTGGCTGCATTTGCTCGACCCACAGCCGATACATTTCGCCGGATGGGTGCAAAAAATCCTCGGCCGTTAGTGCGCTGTTCGTACGCGCCCGGCGGGAAATTTCAGTTATGTCAATATAGACAATGCCGCGATGCGCCGTTTCGGCCCGGTTGATGGCGTTAAAGGCATCGATTGCCGCGCCAATTTCTTCACGGTTTTGGCGATGGGCAAACGGCGTTGCGCCCCAGTCGGGGATAGAAATGACGAAGACGCGGTTGGGGTCATTGTTCGCCAGAGAAACGGCCGTTTCCAGCAACCCCACAAACTCTTCCCGGTACTTAGCCTGGCTCAGCCCACGATACTGATTATTCACCCCAATCAGCAGCGAGACCAAATCGAAAGGTCCAGCAGGCTGAGCAGCCGCAATGCCCGCAGCCAATTGGGCGGTGGTCCAGCCTGTTTTGGCAATTATCTCCGGCTCTGCAATATCAACACCTTGCTCACGCAACGCATCAACCAGCTGCATCGGCCAGCGATCTGACGCTGCCACGCTTTCACCGATGGTGTAGGAGTCACCCAAAGCCAAAAAACGCAGCGGACTTTCCGTGCGTGGACTGCAAGTTGGTGTGCTGGCAGGCGTTGGCATCATGGTGGGTGTTGGTTGTGTCACCAAGGTAGGGGTGGGAACGGCCGTTTCCGCCTCACACCCGATAATAATCATCAATAACAAAAGACAAAAGAGGTGATGCACGCGCGAAAAATGTAAAACCACCTTCTGCGCCTCCGCCTCTCAGCGTTAAATTCTCACAATCGATTCCAGCGGGCTGGCAAAGCTCAACATCGCCTCGTCGCCAAACCAGCGGCCGGTTAATTGCAGTCCCAGCGGGAGCCCGGCTTTATTTTTCCCGGCGGGCAGCGTCAGCGTTGGCAAACCGGCATGAGTCCAGGGTAGATTCATCACCGGGTCGCCTGTGCTGTCTAGCCCAGCCGGAGCCGCGCCAGTTGCTGACGGTGAGAGCCACATATCGACTCCGTTTTTATCCATGAGCTGCATAAGCGTCTCGCGCAGTGCGGCACGCCCGGCAATGGCCTTTTTAAGCTGCTTGTCTTTGACTTTGCGACCGCGCTGAATCAGTTCGGCCGTTTTGGGATGGTATTTTTCAGCATGGGCCGCAAACCAATCCGCGTGAAAGCGGGCTGCTTCTGCTGCTACAATCACATTGTGCCGTTCATAAATCTTGTCAAAATCCGGCATCGCCTCAACCGACTTTACGATGAAGCCTGCGTCGTGCAAGCGACGACACACCTGCCGAAAATGCTTGCGTCCTTCGGCCGACGCTCGCTGCAAGTAGGGCCCCTCAGGAATACCCAAAACCGCTTTTTTCTCGGTAACAACCAGCTGCCAATGTTGACATAATAGCCCGGCAGCCAGCTCCATCCCGGCCACATCATTGCTAAAACAGCCCACATGGTCCAGCGACACAGAGAGCGGCAGCACGCCGGATTTGTCGATGCGATTGTAGGTGGGCTTGTACCCCACCGTGCCGCAATATGCCGCCGGGCGATTTACCGAGCCAATCGTTTGCGTGCCAAAAGTAAGCGGGGCAATTCCGGCACCAACGGCCGCTGCGGAACCGCTGCTGCTTCCGCCTGGTGTATGGTTGGGGTTGTGCGGATTGCGCGTGGGGCCAGGGCCAAAATAGGCAAACTCGGTTGTAACAGTTTTGCCCAAAATGAGCGCCCCGGCCTGCCGCAGCGCCGTCACGCTGGGCGCTTCACTGCCCTGCAAGATGTCGGTGGGTAGCTGACTGCCCGCCTGCGTGGTGAAACCTTCAACTTGAAAAATATCCTTCACTCCCAGGGGAATGCCAAACAGAAGCGGGCGGTTGGCGGGATTGGGGAACTTTTCGCTGAGCTCCTGGGCTTGCTGGTTTAGGCGTTGGAAACGGCCGTCTTCCGGCACAAAAGCCAGCACATTCGGTTCTCGTTCATTAAAACGCCGCTCCAAAGCAGCCAGATACCCTAGCAAAGGCCAGCCACCGCTGCGCAGTTCGCTGGCAATCACGGCCAAGGAAGCGTCCAGGTTTATCTTTTTGTTCATGGGGTACCGTGCACCTTTTGCGCCGCAATCTGTACCGCCTGAACGATGTGCTGGTAACCCGTGCAGCGGCACAAATTGCCAGAAATCGCTTCGCGAATTTCGGTCTCAGATGGGTTGGGATGCGCCTCTACAAATGGCACCAGCGTCATGAGAAAGCCCGGCGTACAGAAGCCACACTGCAGGCCATGTGCCTCCCAAAAGGCTTCCTGGATCGGGTGCAAATCGGCCTGGCTTTCGGCAAGCCCTTCCACGGTGGTTAACGCATGCCCTCTGGCCTGGACGGCAAACATCAAGCAAGATCGCACCGGCTCTCCGTCGAACAGGACCGTACACGCCCCGCATACGCCTTGCTCACAGCCCACATGCGTTCCCGTCAGCCCCAGCTCATGCCGCAAAAAGTCACTAAGCAACATTCTTGGCTCGACTTCGTTTTCATATGTTTTGTTGTTTATGGTGAGGGTTATGTTCATGGGAAATCTCGTAATTAGTAATTGGTAATTGGGTAATTTAGTTTGCCGTTTTAGAGGTTTTTTGAAGAGATTGGATTTCTTCTTCAGAGAATAAATCGCCATTTTCAATTAGAAAGTGGTATTCGTGTGAAGTTTCGGCAATATGATAAGTGTCTGCGGGTTCGCGGATAATGTTTGACGGTTTGTGTTGATATTTTTGAGCTTTCGTTTTTTTGGCAAAGCTATTGAGCTGACGAGCTAAATGGGATAAATCGTTGCTATATTTATTGACCTGCATTTCAGGAATTAATTTTCTTACCGCCGTCCGGTTAAGCCAATATTTAGTTTCAAATAAACTGCCACGGGCATAATAAAGAAATTGCAACTTTTCGCCGAAGTGAAAACGGCCGTAAGACTCTGCAATATTTGCCCCAACAGAATCTGCTGCCCGGGCGAGTTGCTTACCTACAGTTCCTTTTTCAAAAGAAGCCCAGCCGATTATCTGATTCCAAAGATCATCGGCCACATCCTCGGCTGTTTTCAGCACCTTCAATTCATCAAATTTCACAACCATATCCAAAGCCTCCCAAATTGCCAATTACCAATTACTCGCGTGCTCTGGCAAAGGCTTGTTTGAGGGCGCGGATGGTGAGCACTTTGGCTAAATGGCGTTTGTAATCGGTGGTGGCGTGGATATGGCCATGGGGGTCAATTTCGTTTTGGCTGGCAGCCACGGCCGTTTCCAACCACAGCGCTTCAGACGGCCGTTCCCCCACCAGCATTTGCGCCGCCTGCTCAGCCACCATCGGCACTTCGCCCGCATTCAGATAAACCAGCCGGGCAGCGGTACAGATGCCGCTGGCGTCCACCGTCACCACAGCCGCCACGCCTGACAGCGCATAGTCGCCATGCCGCCGGGCCATCTCCGTAAACGCGGTACCGGTGCGGGCGGGCAGCGGGGGCAGGGCAATCTCGACCAACAATTCTTCATCACCGATGTCGGTGGCGAAGAGTCCCGTGTAAAAGTCGCGGGCAGACACCCAGCGTTCGCCAGCTGTAGATTGCATCTTGAGACGGCCGTTCAGCGCCACAACAATCACCGGCAGCTCTGCCGCCGGGTCGGCATGGGCCAAACTGCCGCCAAACGTACCCCGGTTGCGAATTTGGGGATGGGCAATGTGGGGCATCGTCTCCGCCAGCAGCGGCTGATGCTGCGCCACCAGCGGCTCTCGCTCCAGCCGGCTCTGGCGCACCATGCTGCCAAAATGCAGCGAACCGTCACTGGCTTGCCAGATGCCGTCCAGGCCAGGCACACCGTTTAAATCGATTAGCACGCCTGGCTGCGCCAAACGGAAATTCATCACCGGCACCAAACTTTGGCCACCCGCCAACGGCTTGGCATCGAAGCCATGCTGCTGCATCGCCGCCAGCGCGCCAGCTAGCGAATCTGGGGCCACATATTCAAAGGAAGCTGGTTTCATGCAAGAAATCCTTATCTGCTTGCGCAAAATCGGGTGGCTTCTTATCATCTAGATGATGGTAACCGACCTATTTCACGCTTTGTGTAGAGAGGAAAAAAGATTATCTTGGAACGGCCGTATCTTGTCAACCTGACGGTAGCCCGCAAGCAGTAATCGGTGACCAGTAAGTAGAGACCAATTATCAAATTACAGATTACCATTCACCCAAAAGGAACTCACCATGACTCCCCCCCCTGGCCTGCTAAACGGTATTCGCATCATCGACCTGACCCGGGTGTTGGCAGGTCCGTATTGCACCCAAATGTTGGGCGATTTGGGCGCCGATGTCATTAAGGTTGAAGCGCCAGGACGCGGCGACGATACACGCCACTGGGGGCCACCTTTTACCGACGCACCGGATGGCGAGCGCGGCGAAGCCGCCTACTTCCTTTCTGCCAACCGCAACAAGCGCAGCCTGACGCTCAACCTAAAATCGAAAAAGGGGCTGGAGATCCTCAAGAGCCTGATCCGTGAGGGGGACGTACTGGTAGAGAATTTCCGCACCGGCACGCTGGCCCGCTGGGGGCTGGATTACGAGACAGTGCAACAACTTCGTCCCGGCCTGATCTATTGTTCTATCACCGGCTACGGCAGCGATGGCCCGTACAAAGACCGGGCAGGCTACGACTTCATGGTGCAGGCGATGGGTGGCTTCATGAGCGTCACCGGCCCGGCGGACGGGGAGATGAACCGGGCTGGTATTGCCATTGCCGATTTGGCAACGGGCATGTTTGCCAGCAACGCCATTTTGGCCGCACTGTTTGCCCGCGAACGCACAGGAGAGGGGCAGTATATCGATATGGCCCTGCTCGATTCGCAGGTGGCATTGATGTCTTACGTCGCCAGCAACTACCTGGTTTCTGGTGAATTACCGGGGCGGTTTGGCAATGGACATCCCAACATTGTGCCTTATCAGGAGTTTCAGGCGCGGGACCAACAGTTTGCCTTTGCCTGCGGCAATGATAATCAGTGGGGCAAGTTTTGTACGGCCGTTTCCCACCCCGAATGGATCACTGACGAACGGTTCGCCACTAACACCGCCCGCCTGGCCCACCGCGAAACCGTCATTGCCATGCTCAACGACCTGTTCGCCAGCCGCACAGCCGCAGAGTGGATGGCCCTCTGTGATGAAGTGGGCATTCCCTCAGCGCCCATCAACAACATGGCCCAGGTGTTCGAGAATGAGCAGGTGCAGGCGCGTAACACCCGCCTCGATGTGCCCCATCCTACCGCGGGCAGTGTGCCGCTGGTTAACTCACCGCTGAAAATCCCCACCACGCCCACCAGCGTGCGCTATCCACCACCTACGTTGGGCCAGCACACCGAGGAAATTTTACAATCACTTTTGGGGTATGATGCAGCCACGATCGAGAATCTAAAAAACGAAGGTGTCATCTAGTCGCAGTCGCAGATTCTTTCTGCGCCCCTTTTACACGGAAAGAATCCGCGCCTACAAATTTGAGAGAGGCGAAAGCATCCTCAGGCTTGTACTGAGCCTGGCCGAAGTATGCGTCTCGGCTCACCCGTTCGAATTTGAGAATGCGCACTCATCTATTTTGTCGATTATGCTAAAATGCAAACATCAAAGATTACGCAGATTTATAGGATTTTATTCTGCGTAATCTGCGAAATCTTTGATAATAATGGAAGCGCTTCAAGCATAAATAGCGAGGAAATCCAATGGAAAAATGGGAATATCTCACCCTTTTTTTGGAAGCTAATAAACAGGAAGCAGATTCAATGGCCTACTCAATTGAGTCGGAAGAATTGGCCAGCTACAGCCCCCAGCTGCTGATGCCAGAGCTGAATCGTTTGGGTGCCAAAGGGTGGGAACTGGTGCATATGGAACCCGCCTATGTTGGTAACAATGAAGATATTTTGCTACATGAAGGCGGCGGCAGTCGTCGCTGGACCAACAAATATTTTTGTGTGTTTAAGCGACCGGCCTAAAAAAACCAGGTAATTAGCAATTGGTAATTATGTCAATTACTAATTACCAATTACTTCCAAATCTTATGAGACAAGTGAGCATTGTGGGCATTGGGCAAGTGCCCGTGCAGAAGGTTTATGCACAAAGTTTAAGGTGGCTGGGAGCGACGGCCGTTCGCCAGGCTATGTCCAGCGCTGGAGTCGATCAAGTAGACGCGCTGTTTGCCGGCAATATGCTTAGCGACGAGCTGCAAAACCAGAAACATATCGCCGCGCTCATTGCTGATGAGGCCGGGCTGGTTGGCATCGAAGCGCTGCAGGTGCGGGCCGCGACGGCATCAGGCGCGGCTGCCTTGCGCCTGGCCTACCTCGCCGTTGCCAGCGGCGAAGCAGATCTGGCCGTTGCCGTGGGCGTGGAGAAGATGAGCGAAGGCGCAGCCACGCCCGCCCTGGCCAAGGCGCTAGACGCCCGACAAGAGGTGGTTGCCGGAGCCACGCTCATCAGTAAAAATGCCGATTTGATGCGCCTTTACATGGAGCGCCACAAAATGCCGGAGGATGGGCTGGTCAATTTTGCCGTCAACGCCCACCAAAATGCCCTTACCAACCCCAACGCCCTGTTTCACAAAAAGATCGCGCCAAAAGACGTACGCCAATCGCGCTTCATTGTGCCGCCCATTCGCCTGCTGGACTGTTCTCCCATTTGCGATGGTGCTGCCGCTGTTGTGCTGGCGCCGCGAGACCAAGCCCGCGCCTACACCGACAAACCGGTCCAAATTTTAGCCTCCAGCGTGGCCACAGATCGCTTCCGCGTGGCCGACCGCCCCAACCAGCTGGCGTTGGAAGCGGCTCGCCTATCGGCCCAAAAAGCGTTTCGGCTGGCCAACGTGAACACGCAGGATATTGACTTCTACGAAGTCCACGATGCCTTCAGCATTATGGCCTGCCTGCTTCTGGAGGCGGTGGGCTTTGCGGCTCCCGGACAGGGCTGGCGGCTGGCTGCCGAAAAGCAGATTGGCCTGCGCGGCGAGGTACCCATTGCCACCTTTGGCGGGCTAAAAGCGCGTGGGCATCCTATTGGGGCAACGGCCGTTTACCAAGCCTGCGAAATTGTCCAGCAGCTGACAGGGCAAGCCGGCAAAAACCAGGTCAGAAATGCCCAAATCGGCCTGCTGCAAAGCGTCGGCGGCGCAGCTACCACTGTGCTGACCCATGTTTTTGGGACGGATTGAAGTAGGTTAAGTTTATAAACTTGACCTACATTTTCAGCAGAGGCAACAAGCACCTGAGCGCACAGCAAAAACGAAGCAGGACACTGATTCTCATGCGCTCCCTGATCAGGCAAATCTTCAACCTATTTTCATCGGAGATCATATGAGATTTAGTGAGGTTCAACCCTATTTGATGGCCAAAAAAGGTACAACAGAAGAACGGCCGTTTGGCCCCGACGCCCTTGTCTATAAAGTGATGAGCAAAATGTTCGCCCTCATTGCCGAAGGCAGCGATCCACTGCGCATTTCGCTGAAGTGTGACCCGGATGAAGCGCTGGCGCTGCGCGACATGTTTCCCGCCGTGGCCCCGGGCTACCATCTCAACAAGCGGCACTGGAACACCGTCACCGCCGACGGCACCATCCCCGAAGACGATTTCTGGCACATGATCGACCAATCCTACACGTTGGTGGTGCGTGGCCTTACCCGCAAAGACCGCGCCCACGTGGAGAGCTTATGACTCCCCGCCTGAACCTGTGGCTAGAAAATGAAGGAGAAGTAATTTTTTCCATCTGGCGGATGGAACTGCTACAAGCGGTGGCCGAAACGGGTTCCATTAGCCAGGCGGCAACGGCAATGGAGGTGCATTACCGCACCGCCTGGCAAAAAATCAACGAGATGGAAAGCCGGCTGGGCCAAAAGCTGGTCGAAACCCAGGTGGGCGGGCGACACGGCGGCGGGGCGCAGCTCACCCCGCTGGCCCAGGTGCTCATCGCCGCATTTACCCACTTTAGCCAGGAAATTGAAGAGCAGATGCAAGCGCAGTTTACGGCCGTTCTCGCCCCCCTCCTTGCCAATTCCCTCGAATAATCTAATTGACACCCGCCTGAATTTTCATATACTCTCACTGCGCTATGACAAACCATCATAGCGACATACCCGATGACACAGTGGAGGTCAAGATGTTGAAGAAGTTTTGGCGATTGTTGGTGCTGGGAACGGCCGTTCTCTTTCTGGTGGCGTGTGGGGCTGATGAATCCGCCGTGCTGCGGCTGGCCACTACCACCAGCACCGACGATTCTGGCTTGCTAGAAGCCATTCTGCCCGATTTTGAAGAACAATTTCATGCCCGCGTAGACGTAGTGGCCGTCGGCACTGGCCAGGCAATTTCGCTGGGCGAAGCAGGGGATGCAGACGTCATTTTGGTGCACGCGCGCAGCCGTGAAGATGCTTTTGTGGCCGACGGGCACGGCACCGAGCGGGCTGACGTGATGTACAACGATTTCATCATTGTGGGGCCAGTGGACGACCCGGCAGGCATTCAGGGCCTGGCCCTCGCTTCAGATGCGCTGACAGCGATTGCGGCGGCAGAATCTACCTTTGCCTCGCGTGGCGACGACAGCGGCACCCATTCCAAGGAACGTTCGCTGTGGGAAGCGGCCGGATTGCCTCACGATCCCGAGACAGAATGGTACAAATCACTGGGGCAAGGCATGGGGGACACGCTGCGCTTTGCCAATGAGAGCAGTGCCTACACCATGACGGATCGCGGCACTTTTTTGAGTCAACAGGACAGCCTGCCCAATCTGGCTATCATGGTGGGGGGCAACAGCATTGATGAAAATGAGGACCTATCGCTGTACAATCCGTATGGGGTCATTCCGGTGAACCCGGACAAGGGCAACATTAACCATGCGCTGGCTCAGGAGTTTGTGACCTGGCTCACCAGCGTAGAAACACAATCGATCATTGCCGAATTTGGCATCGACACCTACGGTCAGCCGCTTTTCTACCCGGATTCGCA
>CBDUOF010000106.1:0-14665 GCA_965368765.1 uncultured Anaerolineae bacterium
GTAGTCACCAGCCATTAAATTTGGACATCGCCCCAGACGGCCGCCTCTATATCACCTCACCCACAACCAATCACGTTGTCCGCTACAATCCAGGCACAACAAGTTTTGACCTATATCCCTATGACGTTGTCGGCGGAAATCCCACACATATTGACGTGCTTAGCAATAACAGTATCTGGATAACCTCTCCGGCAACCAACCAGGTTGCTGAATTAACGCCAGGGCCAAGTTTCCTATATGTTAAGATTCCTGTTCAGGAATTCTCGGGCCTGCCAACCTTCTCACCATCTGGGCTCACCCTAGACAGCACTGGCCCTTGGATAACGGCGGAGAGCCGAAATTGGGTTGGACGATATGCGGAGGGCACCTTATCCCTTTGGCGTTGGTATGACACCCTCTCAGAAAACTCTGGAGCGGGCGCTATCGACTATACTTCGGCCGTTGCCTTTAAGTATTTGTGGTTTGTCGAGCGTGATCTCGGTCGCGTAGCCCGAATGACACTGGCTTCGGGGAGCAATAATCTAATTGCCCTGGATGCACATGGTTTATCAGGCACAAACAGTCAGCCTACAGATATCATTGTGGATGATAACGGCACTGCCTGGATAACGGGCAAGGGCAGTAATGTAATTGCCCAATGGCAATCGCCCTATGTAAATCACCTCACACTTCCTCTTACATTGAAGCAATAATCTTTATGGATAAGGTTCTTAAATATGCAACAGCAAAAAAGTAGGCGTCAGACATTAGGATTACTTGCAGCATTTGTTCTGTTTATGGCAATATCGCTGGTCTATAATCCAACGGCCGTTCAAAGTCAAAGTACCCAGAACAGCGAAGGGGTAGCGGTCGCGCCGCTCTACCTGCCCATGATTAACAACAGGTATGACGCTGCCCTCGGTACGCCACTGTTTGGCGTGCAAATGTATGGCAATACGTCAAATACCAGTCCTTATTATAATGCCCTGGTTGGGGCAAATGCGTCCTGGCTGCGTGTGGAGCTTTCTTGGGCCGCAGCGGAGCCCACAAGCCAGGTCCCCCCTGTTTATAATTGGGGAGCAATTGACAGCAATTTAGCCGCTGCACGCGCCGACCAGGCTGGATTAAACCTGATCGCTACGGTAAACCATGCGCCGGGCTGGGCTGCGGCCGTAGGCACTGGCCCCCTCAATTCGGATAGTCGTGAAGACTTGGCCAACTTTATGGCAGCGCTGGTTGAGCGTTACGACGGTGATGGTCTGGATGATGCCCCGGGTTCTCCCGTCGTTCTATATTGGGAAATGTATAACGAGCCAGACAGTAATTCAAACGTGAATGATAGCGGCTTCTTGCCGCCTGTTGGCTGGGGAGATGTCGGCGAAGAGTATGCCTTTATGCTGGAGGAAGTTTATACGGCCGTAAAAACAGCAAACCCCAATGCAAAAGTCGTATTTGGCGGTATTGCCTACGACTGGTTTAAATCCGAAGGCGGTAAATTTGTCGATTCCTTTCTAGAAGATGTGCTGAATGCAGGGGGCGGCGATTACTTCGATGTAATGAATTTCCATTCCTACCCAGCCTTTTATGTCAATTGGACCAACAATCAGGGCTCGGGATTGATTGAAAAAGCGGCAGAAATTCGCAGCATAATGGAGAATTTTGAGCTGGAAAAGCCTCTCATCATTACCGAATCTGGCTGGCATGATAACAATGTGCCAGGCCCTCCAATTCCTGGGTCGCCACAAATTCAGGCAAGGTACGTCGTAGAACTATTTACGGAAAGTATGGCAGCCGACTTAGATATTATGATCTGGTGGTTGCTTTATGATATTGGTGGAGCCTACCCCTACAACGCTGGTTTGGTCACCAACGCCGCTACGCCCGTTGAAAAGCTTGCCTATCAGGTGTTTCAAGATGTTGTGGCAGAACTTCAGACGGCCCACTTTGTAAGAACATTAACCACGGCCGAAACGGGCAATAACTTAATGCAAGTTCATCTTTTCAACGACAATGTCTTAAATCGGTCAGTTTATGTAGCCTGGTTAAATCGCGTTGATACAACAAGTTCCGCAACCCTTCGCCTTCCCGTTTCTGGAGCTACGATAAGAAACAGCATCACCGGTGCTGTATCCTCTGTCACGGATGGTAGTGATGGCGTTAATGATGGATTTATTACTGTAACGGTAGGAGCAGATCCGCTCTATGTGGAGGTAAGTAAATAAAAATGGTTGAAAAAGCTTTGTATAGGCGCGCCATGTATGGGAGTGCCAATAGAAGGAACCTGGTTATTGGCATACTGTTAATTTCCTTGTCATTCGTATTGGTTTTAGTAAAGACAAACGCGACACCTCCGGTTGCGGCTGGTAGCGTGGAAAACACCCTGTATTTGCCGATTTTGGGCAATGGCGTGCCACCTCAATGCCGCTTTGGCGTCAACGTCATTCAAGATCCGGCAAACCTGCAAATAGCGAAGTTACGATTGGGCTGGTACCTAAATTACAATACAACCAGCAGCGTAACATTAGCAAATTCAGCTAAGTTCGTTCCGGTGATACGTTTGAGCCAGACCGGACCAAACGCCGAAGATTTTAGCTATAACCCGAGTGGCGCAACGTTGTTGAACGTGATTTCGTCTAACCCAAAGGCAGATTGGCTGATCGGTAATGAGCCAGATCGGATTAACTTCCAGGATGATATGGAGCCTCATGTTTATGCTGCTGCCTATGCTGAACTTTATAACATCATCAAAACGGCCGATCCTTCGGCACGTATTTTTGCCGGAACCATTGTCCAACCGACACCGGTTCGCCTGCAATACCTGGATTTGGTTTTAGACAGTTACAAACAGCAAAATGGTGGCGCCGCGATGCCCGTTGACGGATGGAGTATTCACAACTTTATTCTTAACGAGGTAAGCTGCGATTATGATCCGACGAACTGCTGGGGTGCCGAGATTCCACCTGGCATTGATGATGACTTTGGCGAAATATTGTCCGTTGAAGACAATGACAATATTGACCTGTTCAAACAGAGAATCGTGAATTTCCGGCAATGGATGGCGGATCGCGGCTACGCTGGCCTGCCATTGACCGTATCAGAATACGGTGTGCTGATGCCCGATTGGCTGGGTTTTGATACCGCCCGCGTGAATACATTTATGAATGCCACGTTTGATTACATGACTACCGCAACAGACCCGATCCTTGGCGATCCCAATGACAATTTTCGGATGGTACAAACCTGGTCCTGGTATAGTACCGGATCAGAAGACGATCAGTTTAACGGCTATTTATTTGAAGGGAATGAAGGCGTCTACCCCTGGGTGTTGTCGCCTATGGGGCAAAACTTTGCAGATTATACGGCGAAGCTGCCGCCAAAGGTTGATCTGTACCCGGCAACTTTTGTCAGCGAACCGGCTGTCTTAACTGCACCCGCTTCTGTCACGTTGCAGGCTAGGGTGGCGAATAGTGGTTCAAATGTCTTTGCCAAGAGTTTTGTTGTTCGTTTCTATAATGGTGATCCTCAAAACGGAGGGGTTCAGATTGGAACCGCTCAGCCGCTTAACCTGGCAGGATGTGGAGATAATGATCTCGTTACGCTTACCTGGACAAACGTACCGGCTGGAACCTATCAGTTATATGTCGCAGTAGACGATGATTCTCAAATCTCAGAGTCTAATGAACAAAACAATTTGGCCAATATCCAAATCACAGTGGGCAACTAACGGGCACGGGCTTTTCTCGCCACCTCCTGGATTAGATTTACGACAATGCAGGAGGGCTCGTTTTGCCAAGAAATTTTGAACGCATCACTTGGTTAAATAGATCACCCTATCTATTGTTGATAACGTTGGTCAGCTTACTTGGTGTGACCTTTGTTTTGCTTGCCCAGCGTACGCCTTATTTGGCTGACACAATGGGATATATTCAAGCTGGCGAAAGTGTAGCGGCCGGCCTGGGGCCGTCATTTGAGGATGTTAATAATGAAACGGTTGCCCAATTTTTTTCACCCTTTGCGTTTCAGATTAAGCAACCAAACGATCCACGAATGTTCCTTGGATTTCCTCCTGGGCTTCCATACCTACTGGCCCTGCCAATTGTTTTAACAGGCAATGCTGAGTCCGCTTATTTTGTTGTACCCATACTCTCAATCATTGGCTTAATCTTAACTTTTTTGTTGGGCAAGTGGCTCACTAATAATCTTTGGTCTGCCTTGTTAGCAACTGCCATGTTGGCTGCTGCGCCAATCTATTGGGAGTTTGGCACAGATGCCTGGTCAGAAGTTCCCTCGCTGGTTTTTATCTTGGGTGGCGTCCTGCTTTATTTGCAGTCCCGTGAGCGGGCGACTGTTGCAATGAATGGGGTTACTCTTTCAATTCTCAGCAGTGTCTTGCTAATCTTCAGCTTGTTTCTGCGTTATGCTAATATCACCTTTTTGGTAAGCATTGGTTTGGCGGAACTGCTTGCTAACCCTACTGGGCTAATCCGACCCTCCAAAAGATGGATTTTTTATATTACGCTGGGACTTGGACTTTGCCTGGTTGTGGCGTTTAATCATTTTTATTATGGTGGCATTTCTTTAACGAGCTATAGTCCTGAGAATGGCTGGTATGACTTTCCCCCATTTTCTTTGAGCTATGCTTTTGGGCCTTCAGCTGTCAATGGATTTAGCCTTCTTGCTGTATTAAAAACATTATGGCGTAATTTCTCTGTTTTGTTATTTTTGGCTCCAGTTGGCATCATTCTTCTGCCCAAGCAATATCGCGCCCTGGTTGTATTTAGCACTTTAAGTTCAGCCCTTTTATATGGTTTCTATGCCTTTGCTGCAGAGGGGATTAACGGCCGTTTTGTTATACCGATTTTGCCCTTTTTAGCAATTCCCTGTGCCGAAGCAACTGTTTTTCTAGTAGGAAAGGTAGCTCAGCGAAAAGTATTGTGGGGAACGGCCGTAGGTGTTTTACTCCTCTTTCTTTCGTGGCGTATCCCCAAACAGTTTGCTGAAATACGTACTAGAAATACGGAGGCGGAAAACGCAGCCACTACCTTAAAAGAATGGGTTCACGCCACCCCACCCGATGCCGTGTTCCTGAGCTACACGCTAAATGACCAAATCATATTTTTTGGCGAACGGTCTGTATTGAATTACCGGCGTATTCCTCAGTACGATCCAGTGCAGGAAAAATATCGTTACGATATTTTAGAACCCTGCTTGGTCTATTCTATTGATAGTTTGTTACTAAACGAAAAGCCCGTTTATTACATAGAAGATGGGTCGCCACCTCTGTATGATTCCAAGGTGCTTCTGGATAAATATTATTCGTTGCTGCCATATCGAGAAAACCCAAAGGTTTTTATTGTTCAAGCCAATGCAATAGCTTCACCTCGTGAAGCGTATGGAGCTTGCTCCCCCTAGTCGTTCCGTTAAAGAGTTAACCCCATAACATTTTCGGGACTCTCCCGGTTAACTACTTCCCGTTCTTCGCTGCCAGCACCTCTGCCATGATGGCCAGGGCGATTTCCTCCGGGGTTTGAGCACCAATGTCGAGGCCAATCGGTCCGTGAATACGGCCGATTTCCGCATCGTTAAATCCATACCCCCGCAGCCGCGCAGCCCGCTTGGCGTGGGTTTTCTTGCTGCCCAGTGCGCCAATATAAAAAGGTTTGGCTTTCAAAATGATTTTCAGCGCCGGATCATCAATTTTGGGATCGTGAGTGAGCAGGGCAACGGCCGTTTCTGGCGTGATCTCAATCTCCGTAAATGCTTTGTCTGGCCAGGCCTGGATCAGCTTGTCTACATGGGGGAAGCGTTCAGCAGTGCCAAAGGCGCGGCGCGGGTCGATGACCAGGGTGCGGTATCCCAGCGTCTTGGCAAAATTGGTCAGAGCCACGGCAATATGTACCCCGCCCACCATAATCAGCGTCGGTGCGGGGCGCACCGTGTCAATGAAAACTTCAACGGCCTCAGTGAGTTGAAGGCGCTGAGGCTGAACCAGCGTGGCTTCGGCGGCTGTTGCCCGGGCGTCCAGCTGGGCATCTCCCAACGAGCCGAGACGCTCCCCCGCGCGGCGGACGGCCAGCGTGCGGCCTAACCGCGCAGCTGGGCCTTGATTGATGGTGATGGCAGCACCGGTTTCGCCGTTTTGGATAAGCTTCCAGATAAAGTGGTAAACGGCCGTATCTAGCGGCTCTACAAAAACCTCAATCGTCCCCCCACAGGCAAGCCCCACGTCCCAGGCCGTTTCGTCGGCCACGCCATAGTGCAGCAGCCTGGGCTTGTTGGTTTGTAAAACGGCCGTTCCCTCCTCAACCACCGCTCCTTCAACGCAGCCACCGCTCACCGATCCACCGATCTTCCCGCTAGCGGTAAGCGCCATCTTGGCCCCCACTTTACGTGGGGCCGATCCCCAGGTTTGTACCACCGTGGCCAAAGCAATCGTTTGGTTGTCCGCCAGCCAGCGGTTGATGTCGTCGATCACTTCTTTCATATAGTTCTCCTAACGAATATTGCCGACGTTGATGCGTTGACACATGTCTGCAACCTTGCATGTTTTGCAGTGGGGGCGGCTGGCGGTGCAGATATGTTTGCCAAAGGGCACCAGCAGCCGGTTGATTTCAATCCAATACTTTTTTGGTAATTTGTTTTGCAGCGCCACCATTGTTTTTTCGGGCGTTTGCTCATTGACGTAGCCCCAGCGGTTGGTAATGCGATGGACGTGAATATCGACGCTGATCACTTTTTGATTGCAGGCGATGCCAAGCGCCAGGTTGGCACACTTTGGCCCCACGCCCTTGAAGGACAAAATGAGGTCGCGGTCGCAGGGCAGCTTGCCACCATGCTCATCCACAAGCTGCTGGGCAATGGCTTTAATTTGCGCCGCTTTGCGCTCAGCGAAGCTGCTGCGGCGAATAATGGCCGTGATTTCGGCCACGCTCAAGGCACTCATTTCTTGGGGAGTGTGGGCGCGGGCAAACAGGTTTAGCGAGACGGGCAGTGAGACTTCATCATAGGTACGGATAGAAAGAATGCAGCCAATGAGTTGCTCAAACGGACTATCATGTCCTTTTTGGGCAAGTTCGAACATGGCAGCCTTGGGAAACGGCCGTACCGCCTCTGCCACCCTAGCCATCACCACATCGATATCAAACGGCTCTTGCATCATATCTTTATAGACGCTGATGAACGCGGGAAACGCGGCTAAGAATATTCAGCGTTTATCCGCGTCCCATTTCCTATCTGTCCCGAATAAAAGCAGCCCCGCTTAGGCTGAGTTGTTGGCGGCGTGACGGCCGTTTTTCGGCCGTCAGGTTTTGCAAATGAGCGGCTAAATCTTCCAGGCTGGCCAAATTATGAACCGGCAAAAAGTCATCAATGTACGGCAGCGACGCCTGCATCCCCCGCGTCAGCGGCTCGTACTGCGCCGAGCCCAACAGCGGATTCAGCCAAACGAGGCGATGACAGCTGCGCTGCAAACGGCCGATTTCTTGCTTAAGCAGGTCCGGGTCTCCCCGATCCCAGCCGTCACTGATGAGCAGCACCACCGCACCACGTCCTAGCACACGCCGTCCCCATGAAAAATTAAATGTTTTTAGCGCATCGCCAATCCGCGTGCCGCCAGACCAATCTGACACCTCGCGTGAAACCTCCTCGAGCGCGCGGTCAATCTCCCGACCACGCAGCTGACGGGAGATGCGCGTCAGGTGGGTGCTAAAGACAAACGCCTCCACCTCTTGTTCAAGCCCTTTGGCCAGGCCATAAATAAAGTGCAGCAACAGTCGAGAATATCGCTCCATCGAGCCGCTAACATCGGCGATGACGATAAGCGGACGTGGCTTGTACTTAATCTGGCGGCTGGGCCACTCGATGAGTTCGCCGCCGTAGCGTAGATTGCGCCGCAGGCTGCGCCGTAAATCGAGTCGTCGTCCGCGCCCAGATCGCTGCCGCCGGGTGCGCCGCAGCCCCAATTCCCACACCATTTGCGCCATGAACCGCTTCACTGCCTGCATCTCTTCCTGCGTCAAGTCGCCAAAATCCATGCGGTGCAGCCTTTCGCGCGTGCTGTAAGTGCGCGTCACCTCAATAAGGTGCTGGACCTCGTCGTCCCCTGCATCTTCCTGGCTGCCGGTGGATTGTTCCGGCTCTTTAAGCGGTGGGGTGGTGATAATGGGATTGTTTTCCGGGGCCTCTGGGCGGAATTTCAAGAGATCATCGAAGATGGTTTTCTGGCGAGGCGCGCGCCAGAACAGCTCAAATGCCTGCTCAAACAGGGGTAAATCATCTCGGTCATGTACCAGCAGGCTCCGGGCCGTGTAGAAAAAATCTGACTTACGCGCCAAATTGACGTGCGCCATGGCCTGAACCAAATCAATCATGCGACCAGGGTTCACATCCATGCCCAGGGTGCGGAGCAAACGGCCGAATAAGATAAGGTTGTGGAGAAGATAGTGGTTAGTCACCGATGGAATGTCACCTGTAACCAGGTAATTGATCAATTACCTGATTATGCATTTGCTTTGACCCGATCCAAAATTTGCCTGGCCGTTTCGCCATTGACTTTCTCAATATCGTCCTGGTATTTCAGGATAACCCCCAACGTATTTTCCACGACCTGCAGATCGAGCGCCTGAGCATCCAGGGCGACGAGCGCGGCTGTCCAGTCCAGCGTTTCGGCCACGCCAGGGATTTTATACAGGTCTTGCTGGCGCAGCTCCTGAATGAAGCTGGTGACCTGCTCGGCAAGTTGGTTGGCGGCCTGGGGCAGCTTGGCTCGTACAATATCATACTCTTTGTCGAAGCTTGGATAATCGATCCAGTAGTAGAGGCAGCGCCGTTTGAGTGCGTCGTGCACTTCGCGCGTGCGGTTGGAGGTGAGAACAACGATGGGGGGCTGTACTGCCTTTATCGTGCCAATTTCGGGGATGGTGATCTGAAATTCGGAGAGGATTTCCAGCAGAAACGCTTCGAACTCTTCATCGCTGCGGTCAATCTCGTCGATGAGGAGGACGGGCGGCTGGGTTTTGCTATGCGCGATGGCCTGGAGTAACGGCCGTTCCAATAAATATTCCTTGCCAAACAACTCCGCCTCGGTTGCTTTTTCGCCACGCGATTCCAGCAGGCGAATGTGAAGCATTTGCCGGGTATAGTTCCATTCGTAGACCGCCTGATTCACGTCCAACCCTTCGTAGCATTGGAGACGAATCAGTTCGGTGTCCAGAAGTTTGGCCATTACCTTGGCGACCTCAGTTTTGCCAACGCCGGGTTCACCTTCTAAAAATAGAGGTCTTTGTAATTTAAGTGCCAGGTAAACGGCCGTTGCCAGGCCCCGGTCCGCCACGTAGTTTTGTTGGCGCAGTGCGTCTTGAAGCTGGTCGATGGAATCAATTTGCATGGGGTCTCCTTGCCCTGGTTGCTTGTTGAGACTATTTTAGCAAGAAAACGGCCGTTGCCACATGGTTGGTGGTCGGCGGGTAATCAGTAAGTCAGTAATCGGATGACTCTAATGCCTACCTCGTGGTTAACTTGTCATGCGGTGGTTACTGTGCCGTCAATCCGCCATCGACCGTCAGGGCAGCACCGTTGGTAAAAGAAGAAGCATCACTGGCCAGCCAGAGGACGGCTTCAGCCACTTCATGCGTTTCACCGAGACGGCGGCTGGGGTTGTTCATGAGGGCCCCTTGCTCCAGCTGGGGCAGCTGCTCAATGGCCCGTTCGACCATCGCGGTGCGAATAACGGCGGGGCAGACGGCGTTGACCCGAATGCCTTTGCGGGCGTATTCCACAGCGGCAGTGCGGGTTAGCCCCACCACGGCGTGTTTGCTGGCGGCGTAGGCGGGCATGGAGTGCGCCCCAATTAGCCCGGCCACGGAGGCGGCGTTGATAATGGTCCCTCCACCTTGCAAGAGCATTTGCTGAAGTTCATATTTCATACATAGCCAGACGCCCTTGACGTTGACGGCCATGATTTGGTCGAAATCGGCTTCAGTGACGTCGGCGGTGCGCACGGGGGTACCTTCGATGCCGGCGTTGTTGAAAGCGATATCGAGACGGCCGTATCGCCCCACCACCGCATTCACCATATGTTCCACCTGGCTCGCCTGCGACACATCCACCTGTACAAAAAAGGCTTCGCCGCCTTGCTTAGCGATCATCTCCACAGTTTCCTGTCCGCCAACGGGATTGATGTCGGCAATGGCGACTTTGGCACCGTGTTTGGCAAAGAGAACGGCCGTTTCCCGGCCAATACCAGAGCCACCGCCGGTGATGAGGGCAATTTTACCGTCTAGCTGCATAGGAACCTCCAAAGTGTGGAAAATAGATGCAACGAAGTTTTACCGTAAAGCAAAAAACGAGCAATAAAAGGGGCACTCTGGATCGCCTACTTCCCGCTGCTGAGCCCCCAATTTTAGCATAATCAGCAAGGAACGGCCGTTTCCTCATCTGAACCCTTGCCGTTAACCCCACAAGCCACTCAAGCAAGGAAAGCCGCAAGTGGCCCGCCTTGCCACAGCAGCGGGACAGCTAAAGCGTGTGCAGTGGCAGAATAACAGCAGAGATGATAGGATGACAGCCAAGCTGCGTTTTCCGTGAATTTAGGAGACAACGCGCCCCGCTGCGCACCAGCAAATGAATGAAAATCGTGGTTCGGATTGTCAATCCAAATTGCATTGGAGAATAAGGGAAATGTCAAAATTTGCCGAGAAATTATTCAATTGTTGGCATCCCGTGGCCTATGCGCGGGAGGTTGCCGCTGATGCTCCCCACGGGACAAAGCTCTTGGATGAACACCTGGTCATCTGGCGGACGTCTGACGGCAAGCCGCAGGCGATGCAAGATTTGTGCATCCATCGCGGCACGGCGCTGTCACTCGGCTGGCTCAAAGATGACTGCATCGTCTGCCCATACCACGCTTGGCAGTACAACGCTGACGGTGCCTGTGTCAAAATCCCTCAGAAGGAAGGGCTTTCTATCCCAACAAAAGCACGCATCAAGACCTATCATTGTCAAGAACGGTATGGGTTGATTTGGGTGGCGCTGGACGAGCCGATTTATGCGCTGCCTGAAATCCCTGAATTTGAGAATGACAAATGGAAGCTCGTCGAGACGGGTCCATTTAATTGGCAAAGCGATGCCTCACGGCAGGTCGAGAACTTTACTGACTTTGGCCATTTTCCGTGGGTGCATCCAGGCTTGTTGGGCGATCCAGAACGGCCGATTGTACCCAACTATAGCGTTGAAGTTCGTGATCATGTGCTGCACTACAGCGTTGTGCGCCCCGAAGCGACCAACAGCGACGATTTTCCCATCTTTGCCAATGAGGAAGTTGTCAAGCCGGAACGCGTTAGCCGCTACGAACTGCATCTGCCTTACACCATTGCGCTGCGCTTGGGCTGGGGTGGGGCAAAGGGCATGGTTTACTTCTTTGTCTCGCAGCCGATTGGCGAGAAACAGTGTCGCGGCTACTGTATTATCGGCCGTAATTATGACCTCGATCAGCCCGATGCCGTTCTGCAAGCCTTTGAAGACACCATTTTTGATCAAGACAAGCGCGTTGTTGAATCGCAACGGCCTGAACAAGTACCCTTTGACTTGGCCGACGAGCTGCATCTCAAATTTGATGCCGTGGCCATCAATTACCGCCGCGCCATGCAGCAGCAGGGCCTTGATTATTATCACTACCTCGATGTTGTGGAATAGCGTCCACGAACCCAGCTGTCAACTAAGTGACCGCTTACAAATAGCTTCCCTTTTTTGAGGGTGACGGTCAGGCGATCACAGAGATTTTAATGATTTCTCTGCGGCCTCTGCGGTGATTTATTGCAGCAGAGGCAGGACGATCTCTTCCAGTTCGCGCTCGCTGATTTCGCCCGTTTGCACATGCTGGATGACGCCGCTGCGGTCGATGATGAAAGTGGTGGGGAAGCTGCGCGTGCTGTACTGCTGGGCCACTCGACCATCGCCATCCAGCAGCACGGGGAAGGTAAAGTTGTTGAGTTGAACAAACGGCCGTACCGTTGCCGCACTTTCCTCTTCATTGATCGCCAAAATAACGACCCCTTCATCTTTGTAGGCTTCGTAAAAACGGTTCAGCCCCGGCATTTCAGCCCGGCAGGGTGGGCACCATGTCGCCCAAAAATTCATGATCACGACATCCCCGTCATAATCCGACAGGGCAATTCCTTCTGCATCCAGTGCAGCCAGGGCAAAATTGGTGGCCGTTCCGCCTTTTTGGGCCAGGGCAGGGGCACCGTAGCTATTGGTGGTGGGTTGGGGAACGGCCGTTTTTAGACTCATCCAGGTAAGGCTGGCCACGCCGCCTAAAATCAAGGTCAGCGCAAAGGCCAGCATTATTTTGCTTTGCCGCGCGACCTTTTGCCGCCGTACGCTAGAGTCAGAATTTGACATAAAATTACTCCGTTTCGTTGCTGTAAAGTCTCATCTTCTTAGATGCAGTAGGCAGAAATAGGTAACATTAAACTGGTGACATCTTCGCCGAAAAGTGACGCAAAACGGGTGGGGCCTCCACAATGCGCACCCCACTTATGTCTGCCTTGATGCTGTTGACATAAAGCAGTACTTCCGCCAGATAATCGACGTGGCTTTGGGTGTAAACCCGGCGCGGGAAAGCCAGGCGCACCAGCTCCATGGCTGCCGGTTTCTCGCTGCCGTCTGGCTGATGGCCAAACATCACGGAGCCAATTTCTACGGAACGAATACCGCCTTCCAGATAGAGTGCCAGCGACAGCGCCCAGGCCGGATATTCGTTTTGGGGAATGTGCGGCAGCATCCCCTTGGCGTCTATATAGATAGCGTGGCCCCCTGGCGGTTGCACAATCGGGATGCCGTTGGCGGTGAGGATATCGCCCAAATAGGCCACGGTGCGGATACGGTAATTTAGATAATCTTCGTGCAGCACCTCTTCCAGCCCCACGGCAATTGCTTCCAAATCATAGCCAGCCAGGCCGCCGTAGGTGGGGAAGCCTTCTGTCAGGATGAGCATCGTTTTGCATTGTTCGGCCAGGGCGTCGTCGTTGAGGGCCAAAAAGCCGCCGATATTGGCCATGCCGTCTTTTTTGGCGCTCATCGTCGCGCCATCGACGTAGCTGAACATCTCCTGGGCAATTTCCAGCGGCGTCGTGTCAGCATACCCTTCTTCACGGGTTTTGATAAACCAGGCATTTTCGGCAAAGCGGCAGCAGTCGAGGAAGAGGGGGATGTTGTGGCGGTGGCAAATTTGGCTGGCCGCGCGAATATTGGCCATGCTCACGGGCTGTCCACCGCCAGAGTTGTTGGTCACGGTGATCATCGCCAGCGGCACTTTACCCGGATTTTCCACGATGGTTCTTTCCAGGGCTTCTAAATCGATGTTACCTTTGAAGGGCAGAATGGTGGCCGGATTGCGCCCTTCCGGGATGGGTATGTCTAGCGCCGTGGCGCCACGATATTCGGTGTTGGCGCGGGTGGTGTCGAAGTGGGTGTTGTTGGGCACGATGTCGCCAGGCTGGAGCGCCGCGCCGAACAGAATGCGCTCGGCAGCGCGCCCCTGGTGGGTGGGAATGACGTGTTTGAGATGGGTGATGTTTTGCACGGCCGTTTCAAACTTATAAAACGATTTGGCCCCGGCATACGACTCATCCCCCAGCATCATGCCCGCCCATTGGGCGGAAGACATGGCCCCAGTGCCGGAATCGGTTAGCAGATCGATAAGAACATCTTCGGCCTTGAGTAAGAAAAGATTGTAATGGGCTTCAGCCAGCAATCGTTCCCGCTCCTCACGGGTGGTTTGCCGGATGGGCTCCACGGTTTTAATGCGAAACGGTTCGATAATGGTTTTGAACTGCATGAAATGCCTCCAGAAAAAGTGGGTTTAAAGAGGTTGGTTGTTAATGGCTGGTTAGCGCAGTCGATTGGCCACTAGCAACTAGCCAAAATGTATAAATTGCTGTGTGGAAACGGCCGTTGGCAACCACATGTTCACATTATATGCCGCTACACTGTTTTGTGATAGATTAGCACCATTGACTTATTCGCTATGGATTCATAGATGGCAATAAAGCGAATCCGACTCTTCATACTGGAGGATTAAACACAGATGGACGTAAAAAAAGTGGCAGCGGGCGGGCAGGGAATTGCGTACGTTGAAAGCAGCGGAAGTGGCCCAGCGGTGATGCTCATTCATGGCAATTCTGCCTCTAAACAAGCCTTTGCAGCGCAGCTGACGGGCGATTTTGGACAGAAATACCGTGCGGTGGCGCTGGATTTACCCGGACATGGCGACTCGGATCAGGCAGCAGAGCCGGAGAAGACGTACCACATGCCGGGCTATGCGGCCGTTGTGGCAGAAGTGGCCCAAAAGTTGGGCATGACAGATGGCGTGTTTGTGGGCTGGAGCCTGGGTGGTCACATCGTGTTGGAAGCGCACAATTTGCTGCCGGATGCCGCTGGTTTTGTCATCTTTGGCACGCCGCCGTTGGCGTTTCCACCAGACATGGACAATGCGTTTTTGCCGAATCCGGCGATGGCTGCCGCTTTTGCCCAGGATTTGACGCAGGAGCAGATGGAAGGGTTTGCCGCTGCTTGTCTGGCGCCAGACTGCACGCATGATTTGGCTCCGTACGTGGCCGACATTGCCCGTACCGACGGCCGTGCCCGCGCCACGATGGCCGCCAGCATCGCCCCGGATGGGTACCAG
>CBDUOF010000107.1:0-14408 GCA_965368765.1 uncultured Anaerolineae bacterium
TCATGGCAAGGTTAGCTCCGTAAGGATGAGCTGGTTGTCTGGCTGCGGCTGGTTGTTGAGGCTCACAAACGGCCGTAAAAAGCTGCCCGGCTCAAACAAACCCACCCGAATGTGATATTGTCCGGCAGGCAAATCCGGCGGTAGCGGCAGCAAATGCACATCTGCAATTTGTTCAGAAACGCGCCAGCCAGACGTGGGACGCAGCCCCTCCACCGGAACCACATCCCGCTGCGCCACAATCTCGCCAGCAGTATCAACCAGATGAACAAACACAGCCCAATCTCTGTCTGGAGCTGCGATAGATTGCCAATGCAATGTTAGCCTTAAGGTGGCTGGTTCCACGGCAAGATCGTAGCCATAAAGCTGAATAGCATCGCCAAACTGCGCTTCCACAACGGTCACGCCCTCCGGCAGGCTTGTTTCCAGCGGCCACGGCGTGACCTCCACCGTGCCAATGGCCACGCTTTCACGGTACATTGGCCACCAAAACGGCCGTCCCTGCACGCGCTCATCGCCCTGGGCTAACCGCAATTCTAGCTGATAGGTTCCCGGCAGCGTGTCCGGTGCAAAATAAAGACCAGATGGTTCACGCAACCGCTGACCAGGCTGCCACTCAGTAAGCCAGTTGGCTCCAGGCAAACCGTGCTGCTGCCGCAAAACGGTTCCATCTGCGGCAACAACGGCCAAATCATATTGCAATTCAGTCAGGCTGCTGGGGCCATCCATCTGCCAAAATAGAGTAAGTGGCAAGCTGTGGCCAGGCCGAACGGCCGTATCTGCCAACGCAATGGCTTTTAACACAACCCCGTTTTCAAAAATTGCCCTGGCCGGTTCAGCTGGCCAATCGGTTCGGCTCGTTGTATCAGCCGCGATGACAAGTTCCCCAACGGGCATTGGCTCGCCTAAAATCTGAGGTATTTCGCTGAGCTGGAGCGGCTGAACCAGCACCGTGTACGAACCGGGCGGTAGGCCAGCGGGTACAGGAATGACGTAACTGCGACGGTTGAGGCCTGCTACGTGCCAGGGCTGGTTACCGAGGTCAACGGCCGTTTGCATCTGCTGCCAGATTGAACGGCCGTCTGGCCCCATCAGCTCAAAGCGAAGCCCATTGGTGGTTTCAGGCGGCGACCCTTGCCAGAACAGATCAAGCCAGATGGCTGGCTGGGTTACCGGTTCTGCCACCTGCCAGGCCATCCCCACAAGCTGGGGGTAAGTTTGCCAATGCCCATTGAGGGAACGGCTGTTGGCAGGCAAGTTAGCGACTTGCACAGGCATCGTATCATAAACGCGCGTCCGTACCTCCACCGTTTGCGAGGCAAAAAAGGTGCTGCCCACCAGCAGCAGCTCATCTTCCAGCCACTGCTGTACCACGCCATTGTCGTCCCGCCGGTCAGCGGGCGGATCCGTTACAAACCAGATGCGATCATAGGTTTGAGCCAATTCAGCCAGCTGGGCCGGGCTGGTGTCGGCCCACGTGGGGTAAACGGGGGAAGCCGTCACCGCCAGATCGTTCCGACGCTGGTAATGATCATGCAGGGGCAGCAGGATGGCATTGTTGTAAACGAGCACATCATTGCCGCCTGCCTCTGCTTCCACAAATTCAATCAGGCTGCGGAAATCATCTTTGCCAAAACGGCCGTTGAAATAATTATTTAACGCAATTGCGGGCCCCATGGTGACAATCGCCAATCCCCCTGCCAGCCCAATGCGCCACAGCAAGCCTGCCACGCGATTTGTCTGGTGCCACCGTTCGGCTAAAACCAGGATGCCATGACCCACCAGCAGCAAAAATGCCGGACTGCCCAGCATAATGTGCCGCACCCCCTGGTACATCGGCTTGAAAAGAAAGGAGCCAATCATCAACCCAAAGACAAGTGACAAAAGCCAAACGAGCAAGAACGGCCGTTGCCACTCCACTTTAGCCCCCCACAGGCCGAGCATTAGCAGCAGAAATGCGCCAACGTTTAACAAAATAATGCCACCCTCCTGAAAGTTTACGCTGCGACCCAGTGCAAAAAAGCGGACGACATCCTGCAGCATAATCCAGGGAGACACATAGTAAAAGTTTGCTTCGGTGCCAACAAACAAGCGGGGAATGGTGTAAGGAACCAGGGGCGCCGCAATGAGTAATGCCAAAACGGCCGTTCCCCCCAGAAGCCGCTTGTGCCCCTGCCGCCACAAAAGTAGCAGCCAGAAAACACCTTGCCCCACAATTAAAAGAACCGCTGTATAAAGCGTGTAAACGGCCAGGCCAGCCAGCAGTAAATATAAGAGTAACTGCCGAATGATCAGTTGGCTGGTAAGCTGACCATCACTTTGGGCCCGTTTAATGAGGCGCCATAAAACGTATGAGGCGCCACTCACCAACAATATAGCCAGTGTGTACATCCGTGCTTCATTGGCATACCAGATTTGTAACGGATTGACGGCCGTTAATCCGGCTACCACCACGCCCAGCCAGGCGCCGCGCATCTCTTTGCCAATCTGCGCCAGCAGCGGCACCAGCAAAACCCCTGCCATGGCAGGTAGGTAGCGATAGGCAAAATCCGTTTCGCCAATAAGCTGCCGGCTAAAATGAATAATTAGGAAGAAAAGAGGGGGATGGGTATCGTTGGTAATCCCTTCCTGAATGATCACTTTGTTACTTAATATTTGGGGAATCGAATAGCCAGAACGCAGCGGCGTCAGCCCTTCATCGGTCCAAAAGCTAAACAGCTCAGCATTGTGCAGCCGCAAGCCAACGGCCAGCAGAATAATAAATACAACTGCCCAGCGATAGGTGCTGCGCGGCAATGGAGACGGCCAATTCCCCACCAAGTCACGTCCTAACATGGAGCAAGTTTAACCGTACCGCTAAGGTTCTGCACGTTGACGGAGCAGCTGGCTTGTGATAAAAAACACAAATACTCGATTCACTCGAACAAAGTTAGCCAAAAAACGGCCGTTTCTGATTGTGAATAGTTGGACAAATGGCCATAGGTAAGGTATATTTTCGACGCATTTCAGGGTTCCTGACAGTATATTCCTGCAATCCTGTAAGCGAGACACATCCAAAACTGTTCGTTTTGTGAATCTTTCGTGGCTCGCATTATGCCCCTCGCTGTTGTGGAACGGAAGACCACACGGTAAGTACAAATCTTTGGTTAACAAGAAACAAAAATTTTCAGCAACTGTGTGTAGTGCCTGCAAAGATTCGTAACACAACGCACTGTATGAACTCTCAATAGGAGGTTGGTGGATGGCAACCCTTGCCCCAGATTTCAAGAACATCGCAGATTCACTTTTGCAACAAATTCAGGACTTTGACCATCAGGTTGAAGCCCGAAGTGTCGGTACGGTAACGGCCGTTTATGACGGTGTTGCCCTGGTAGATGGCCTGGCAGATGTAAAAGCCAGCGAATTGGTTGAATTTAGTAATGGAGCCGCTGGCTTGGCGCTAGACCTTCAAGCGACCCTCGTTGGTGTCGTGGTCATGGGTGACTACGCCACGATCGAAGTAGGTGATGAAGTGCGGGCGACAGGTCGTATCGCCTCCATTCCAGTTGGCGACGCCCTCATTGGCCGTGTCGTTGACCCCCTCGGCAACCCCGTCGATGGTAAAGGCCCCATTAACACCAGTAAAATTCGCCCCATTCAGCGTACAGCCCCCGGCGTTATCCAGCGTAAAGGCGTCGATACGCCCGTGCAAACTGGCATCATCGCCATCGACGCCATGTTCCCTATTGGCCGGGGCCAGCGCGAACTCATCATTGGTGATCGCCAAACGGGTAAAACCGCTATTTGCCTTGATACCATCATCAATCAGAAAGGCGGCGACATGGTTTGTATCTATGTGGCCATCGGTCAGCGCGTTGGGCAAGTGGCCCAGGTGGTTGATACGCTGGAACGACACGGTGCGATGGAATACACCACAGTCGTCGTTGCTGGCGCATCTGACCCGGCACCATTGCAATATTTTGCACCCTACACTGGCTGCACCATTGGCGAAGAGTTCATGGATCAGGGTAAAGATGCTCTGGTAATCTACGACGACCTTTCCAAACACGCCTGGGCCTACCGCCAAATGTCCCTGATTTTGCGCCGCCCTCCTGGCCGTGAAGCCTATCCGGGCGATATTTTCTCCCTGCACAGCACCTTGCTGGAACGCGCCGTACGTCTGCGCGACGAGTGGATCATTGTAGAAAAAGGGACGGAAGTAACGGCCGACAGCAAAGGCGTAAACGGCGAAGTTTACTTTGGGAACCTGGAAGAAGAGCATTACGAAAACGCCTTGGAAGCGATGGACAACAAGGACAATTACGAAGTCGTAAAGATTCCCGGCACGGGAGGCTCCCTCACTGCGTTGCCCATCATCGAAACGTTGCTGGGTGACGTATCGGCTTACATTCCTACCAACGTTATTTCCATTACGGACGGGCAGATTTTCCTGGAAACAGATTTGTTTAACGCTGGTCAGCGACCAGCTATTAACACCGGTTTATCCGTCTCCCGCGTGGGTAGCGCGGCGCAGAAACGTGCCATGAGTAAGGTGTCGGGTGGTCTGAAATCGGACCTTTCCCAGTACCGCGAATTGGCCGCTTTTGCCCAGTTTGGCTCCGATTTGGATGCCGCAACGCAGCGTCAGCTGTCTCGTGGCGAGCGGCTGATGGAGCTTTTGAAGCAGCCCCAGTACAGCCCATGGCCTCTGGAACATCAGGTTATGCTGATTTATGCAGGGGCGCGTGGCTACCTGGATAAAGTTGCGATTAAAGATATTAGTCGCTGGGAACGTGAACTCGTTCGGTACATAGACACAGCTCGCCCAGAAGTTGCTGCTCCCTTGAAGACTGGTGCCTGGAATGATGAGATTGAAGCGAACTTGAAGCAGGCAATTGAAGACTTCAATGCGAACTGGACAAATTCGTAATATTTAGGAGAGATTTGTGGCTACGGAACGCGAGTTAAGTAAGCGTATAAAAAGTATCAAAAATATCTCTCAGGTGACAAGTGCCTTAGCGGCCGTTTCTGCATCTAAGGCCAACAAGGCGCAGCGGCAGGTGGAAGCAACTCGAGCTTATGCTGGCAAAGCCTTTGAAATCTTGCACAATCTGGCCTCACAGCCGGGAGTTGGCGAAAATGGTCATCCATTTTTAACGGCGCGGGAAGAGATCAAAAGCATCGCCCTGATCCTAATTACGGGGAACCGTGGTTTGGCTGGAGCATTTAACAGTGCCATGGTCAGCTATGCAGAACGTTTTCTATCTGCCTGGAACGTGCCCGTACAAGTCGTGGCGGTCGGGCGTAAAGGGCGCGATTTGATGATTCGCCGGGGCTACAATGTTATTGCCTCATTTGATAGCATTCCTGATTCCCCCTCTATTTTAGACGTGACGCCAATTTCCCAAATAGTGACGGATGATTTCCTGAGCGGAAAAGTGGACCAGGTATTTGTAGGATATACAGACTTTATCAATTTGATTTCCAGACGGCCGTCCATTAAGCAGCTTCTGCCGCTTAAACCGGCCGACTTCAGCGACATGGCTGTGGCTGAATACGTTTCCAACGTGGATCTCACCGGCGTTTCTGATCGGGTCTATGCCTACGAACCTGGCGCGGAAGATCTGTTGAATACGGTGGTTCCCCGATTTACGGATCTGCAAGTATATCAATCTGTATTGGAATCACAGGCCAGCGAACACAGTGCCCGATATGTGGCCATGAATAACGCCACCGATAACGCCGGAGAGCTGGTAGAGATATTGACATTAGAACGGAACAAAGCGCGACAAGCCAGCATTACCAGCGAGATTTTAGATATCGTGGGTGGCGCAGAGGCCTTGTCACAAATAAGCAATTAGTTAGTTGGAGGATTACATGGCTACAGGCAAGATTTCTGCAATTCGCGGTGTGGTAGTAGATGTTGACTTTGCAGAAGAAAAAATTCCTGAAATTTACGAAGCGCTGAACGTTGCAGCAGATGATGGACAGCTGGTACTGGAAGTTCAGCAACATTTAGGTAAAGGTTTGGTACGAACCGTTGCCATGGGCTCCACCGACGGCTTGCCGCGCGGTTTGGACGTGGTTTCAACGGGAAATCCCATTCGTGTCCCAGTTGGACCAGTGACACTCGGCCGAATTTTTGACGTGGTGGGGAATGCCATTGATGGTCGCCCCACCCCCGAATCTGACACCTATTACCCCATTCACCGCGATGCCCCAGAATTCCAGGAGCAGAGCACGGCAATTGAGACCTTTGAAACCGGCATGAAAGTGATTGACCTGATTGCCCCGTTTATCAAAGGCGGTAAGACCGGGATTTATGGTGGAGCCGGTACCGGTAAAACGGTGACTATCGCTGAATTGATTCGTTCCGTAGCGCGTGAGCATGAAGGCGTATCTGTATTTGCCGGTGTGGGTGAACGAACCCGTGAAGGCACCGACCTGTATTACGAAATGCAGGAATACGGCGTACAAGATTCCGTCGCCATGGTGTTTGGCCAAATGAACGAGACCCCTGGCGTTCGCTTGCGTGTCGCCTTAACCGGTTTGGCAATGGCTGAATTCTTCCGTGATGAAGGGCGCGACGTTTTGCTCTTTATTGACAACATTTATCGCTATGTTTTGGCAGGGTCAGAAATGTCCGCGTTGCTGGGCCGTATGCCTAGCGCGGTGGGCTACCAGCCTACATTGGCGGCCGAAATGGGCGCGCTTCAAGAGCGTATTACCTCCACTAAAACCGGGTCTATTACATCACTGCAGGCCATATATGTTCCAGCAGACGATTACTCTGACCCGGCACCTGTTGTTACTTTTGCCCATATCGATGCCAGCCTGACCTTGGATCGCGGTGTGTTTGCCAAGGGTATCTTCCCCGCAGTTGATCCACTTTCGTCTTCCAGCCGCGCTTTGCAGCCAGACGTTGTGGGTGAGGAGCATTACCGTACTGCCCGCGAAGTTAAGCAAGTTTTGCAAACCTACAATGACTTGCAAGACATCATTGCCATCCTGGGTATTGATGAATTGAGCGAGGATCAGAAGTTACTTGTTGCCCGTGCCCGAAAGATCGAACGTTTCCTGGGTCAGCCGATGTTTGTGGCTGAGAAGTTCCATGGCCTGAATGGGCAATATGTATCAACGCGAGAGACAGTTCGTGGCTTCCGCGAAATTCTTGATGGCAAGCATGACGATCTGCCAGAGCAGGCTTTTTACATGGTCGGTACAATTGATCAGGCAGTTGAGAAGGCCGAGAAGCTGCGGGCAACAGCGTAAATCATTGGTAATCAGTACCTCGGTAATTGGGTATCAGTTAATTACTGAACGTCAACCGCGGACATACTGATTGCTGAAATTGGTGAGTTATGACAATTCAGTGTGACATTGTAACGCAAGAACGCACGGTGTTCAGCCAGCAGGTGGCTTCGGTTTCATTGCCGGGCACTGAAGGACGGATGGGGATTTTACCCAACCACTCTGCGCTGTTAACGACCCTGGCGTTTGGCGAAATTTTGGTACGTCACCCAGATGGTGCGGAAGAGTTTTTTGCCATCGGTGGAGGCTATGCCGAGGTTCAGCCAGACAAGGTTGTTATTTTGGCCGATTCAGCGGAACAGGCTGAGGAGATTGATGTAGAGCGAGCTGACCGGGCCCGGGCCCGCGCTGAACAGGCAATGAATGAAGGGGTAACGGACGATCCGGATAAATACGCCCAGATTCAGGCCTCTTTGATGCGTGCTCAAATTCGACTGGACGTTGGCCGGCGACGGGCAGGTAGACGGCGCCGTGAAATGACAGCGGGAGCCGCAACCGCTCAATCGTTGCCCGAGGATGACAACTAGTAGTGGCTCTTTTTACGCCGTATATTGCCATTGATTTAGGCACGGTAAATGTTCTGGTTCATGATCAGGGGCGGGGGGTCGTGCTTCAAGAGCCTTCGGTCGTGGCCATCCGTGAAGACGAGAACAAGACAACGATTGTGGAAGTGGGTCGCGCTGCCAAGGAGATGTACGGCCGTACCCCGGAAGCAATCGAAGTGATACGGCCGTTACGCGATGGCGTTATTGCCGATTACTTTGTAACGCAGGGGATGCTGGAATACTTCATTGGCAAAGTGGCCGGACGCCTGCGCTTGCGCAAACCCGTGGTAATGATTAGCGTGCCCTACGGTGTTACCAGCGTGGAGCGGCGTGCCGTAAAGGAAGCTGCTTTAGCTGCTGGGGCGCGTGACCCGGTTCATCTTATTCCTGAACCTTTGGCAGCCGCAATTGGCGCTGGTTTACCCATTGGCACACCTACCGGCAATATGATCATTGATATGGGCGGCGGCTCTACGGAAGCGGCCGTTGTTTCTATGAACGGCATTGTCTGTGCCGAATCTGTTCGGGTGGGTGGCGTCCATTTAGACGAAGCGATTATCAGCTACATCCGCAAAAAATATAATTTGGTGATTGGGGAGCCAACGGCCGAAGCTATCAAAATAAAAATAGGCTCTGCCGTTGAGTTGGATGAGCATTTAGACATGCAGGTTCAGGGACGAGACCAGGTGGCTGGTTTGCCCAAAACCATTACCGTAACCTCAAGCGAGGTAGTTGAGGCCATTTCTGAGCCATTGGCTGCCATCGTAAACGTGGTGCGGGCGGTGCTAGCCAAAACGCCACCCGAGCTTTCGTCCGACATCATTGACCGGGGCATGGCCCTGGCGGGCGGAACCGCACTGCTGCGCGAAGTAGATACGTTACTCACGCGCGAAACGGGCGTGCCAGCATACGTAGCCGACAACCCTATTGCCTGTACGGCATTAGGAGCAGGCAAAGCGTTGGCGGAATTACCCATTTTGCAGCGCAGTATCCCCGACTTGTAAGTAGATACGGCCGTTTGTAGCCAGAAAAAAATAAAAAGCCCCGGCAAAAAATTTGCCAGGGCTTTTTTGATCACACAAATAAAATGAAAGGCAGCTAGTCCAAATAGTACGTCATGCGCTGAAGTTGAATAACGGGATCGCTGTAGCTAATTTCCACCCCGTCCGGCACATTAAGATGAATCGGTGCATAGCTTAGAATGGAGCGAATGCCAATGGCCACCAATCGATCCGTGATTTCTTGCGCATAGCTGGCTGGCACTGCAATAACTGCTACCTTCACCTTGTTTTCGGTCAAGATATCTTCCAGATTTTCTACGTCTTGCACGACAAGTTCGTCCATTTGCTCGCCGATCTTGGCTGGATCATTATCAAAAACCCAGGCAATGCGAAAGCCACGATGGGTAAAACCATGATAATGCGCCAGGGCATGGCCCAAGAAACCGGCCCCCACCAAAGCAACATCCCACTCCTTCGTCAGGTGCAATATATCGCGCAATTGTTCAATGAGGTATTTGATATGGTACCCTGTACCCTGCTTACCAAATTCACCAAAATGGGACAAATCTTTGCGAATCTGGGCCGAACTGATGCCAAGGCGCTTACCCAATTCATGGGAAGATGTATTGATTTTGCCTTCTACTTCGGCCAGTCGAGTAAGTTCGCGCAGGTAAATGGGGAGACGGCCAATGACAATATCTGGTATTTCATGTGTCACAGCGTATTGTCCTTAAGTTTTCCAGAAAATTATCCAAGAAAAGTTGTGATACGTTGTTTGTTAGAACGAGTGAGAACCTGTTCGTGTAAGTTTTCACAATTCTAGCATAAGAGAAAATGCACAGCAACTTCCACCACTAACCAGGCATTGTCTTCATAATAGAGGCTTCAATCTACTTTTTTGGGTTGTAGACGTAAATAATATAGACGGCCGTTACCCAAAACAACCTCTCTGCGCTAGAATCAGCAACGGGGGTGATTGTGTCCCGGTGGGCGCCCCAGTCTTCAAAATTGGTGGCCGGTTGCGCTGAGCAAGCGGCGGTGGGTTCGACTCCCATTCACTCCCGCCTTACAAAAATGCCCTGCCGTTCTTGCCTGGCAGGGCATTTTTCTCCTTTAATAGAGCTTGCGAACGCAAGTTTTGGCTTGTTTCTGCCCTTACAAACGGGAAGTTCAAGCGCAAAATCAGTCACAAATAGCTTTGTTTAAAGCCACGCTTGAAGCAACGACTTAATTGCTGTTTTGCAACGGTAAATCCTGTACTGGCAGGCCGCTCGGCACATGCTCAGGCACATAGTGATCCATTTGGGTAATGGCTGGGTCTGTAAGCGTATTCAAAAAAGCAAGCAACGCTTTAACTTCACTATTGGTAAGCGTCCGTTCGGGCAGCAAAGCTGGATCGACATATTCCAGCATGTTCTTTAGCAGATTTGGATTGTTCTGGAAGGTATCGTACAGGTGAGGTGGCAGATGAGCAGCAGGATCATATGAAAGGAGCGATGTCTCTGGATCTAGGTGATGCAATACGGCCGCTTCCAGCGTGGCAAACGCGCCGTCGTGCATGTATGGGCTACTCATCGCCACATTATGGAGCGAAGGCGTGCGGAAGGCGTACAGGTTCGCGTCATCCTGAGTTTCTCGCCAGCGCCCCAAGTCGAGTGGCGACTCGGTTCCTTTGCCGGGACCAACTTGCGGTACCGCCAGAGCGTGGGGCATCTGATCTGTAAGCAAACTGCCGCTGTGACAATGGGCGCAACCGGCCTCCCCGTAAAACAAAAGCGCCCCCTCTTTCTCCGTTGTTGTTAAGGCATCCGTGTCGCCATTTAAGTAATTTGTCCAGGGACTGTTTGGCAACGAGTAGGCCTGAATCTCAAAGGCAGCAATCGCATTGGCAGCATGGGCAAAGGTTAGCTCTGCCACAGGCACATCGGGGTACGCTTCCCGGAACAAAGTTTGATATTCTGGATACGCCATAAGACGATCCATGAGGGTCGCCCAAATGCCGGGCCAATCATCTGCATCTAGCAAAGCGAGCTCATTGAAGCCGCCATTCATATCACTATCCACGGTGCCGCCGCGCATTTCGTCAGCGGACGTCACGGGGAACATCGCTTGGGCTGCCAGGACATTTTCTAAGCTGTCCAGCAAATATTCTCCTGCTGGCGTCAAAAAAGCCCCATCCTGGACAGTGACGCGATTGTCCCAAAACATGGTAGACCATTCAGCTGCACCTCGATTAAATAGCTCGGGAGCATTACGCGGAATGAGCGAACGGCCGTAGCCCATCCGTCGCTCTGGCCCTAACCCGACGCCGCCCGTACCAATTGAAACAGCCAAACCATCCCCGCTGCCTTGAGTAGGATGATGGCAGGTGGCACAGGAAATATCGCGGTTACCGCTCAGCTCCTTGTCAAAAAAGAGCATCTGCCCTAATGCCACTTTGGCTGCATCGGGGGCATCACCCACGTCTAGCGGCGTCACGGCGTGCACCGACAGAGCCGCTTGCAGCTGTGCTTCTACGTCCGCCGCTTTGTCGGCACACCCTGCCAGCCACAGCCCGACCGTCATTAATCCCAACATCAAACGTATTTGTTTCATCCATCAACTCCCAAAGACTAAACCATGATTTCGCCCAATTTTCTCTGTATCATAAATGTAAGCAACATTACATTCAACCCACAGAAGAATCACTTGCCCCTCTTTTTCACTTTGCCCGGCAATCGTTCCGCCGAATTGCTTTTCACGATACAATTACGATCGTTATGCTCTCTTTAGATAAGCAAAATGCGTGGCGTGAAGCGTATCGTCGGCGGCGGCCAGGCTGGCAGCCGGCCACCGAACTGTATGCCAATTTGGTGCGTCAACACCTCACGCCGACGGCACGGGTACTGGATATTGGCTGCGGTCGGGGGGGGCTGGTCGAGCAGCTTGCACATCCACCAAATCAGATTATCGGCGTCGATCCAGATTGGCTGTCGCTGCATGAGCATCGGTTGCAGGTGCCCCGGGCGGTGGCATTCAGCGATGATTTACCCTTTGCACCTGCAACGTTTGATTTGGCTGTTGCCAGTTGGGTGTTGGAACATTTGGCACGGCCGTTTCTGACATTTCAGTCGGTTGCGCGGGTGTTAAAACCGGGCGGGGTGTTTGTGTTTATCACGCCCAATGGTCGGCATCCACTCGCCTTGCTAAACCGAACATTGGGCAAATTGGGCAGCTTACAGGGAAGATTGGTGGCGGGACTATACGGCCGTTCTGCCGACGACACGTTTGCCACCCACTACCGGGCTAACAGCCAAACTGATCTGGAACAGCTTACCGCTCAATCCGGCCTGATCCTAACCAGCCTGCACACAATCCCAGACCCCACCTACATGGCCTTCAACCGCCCGCTTTTTGAACTGATGGTTCGTTTTGAGAATGCCCTCCCCGCTGAAAGTAAGATTCATTTGGTAGGTTCTTTGGCAAAAAAGTGAAAAGTAAAAAGTGGGGCCTTTCACTTATCACTTTCCACTTTTGACTTTTCATGTACCCATTTAGCCGTACAATACCCAGCATGGAAAATCTACCCGCAATGAAACAACTCTACTATCAATATTTAGGGCGCATGTATGCTTTTGCCTATTTCAGCCGACGGCGAACCTTCTTAGGCATCACCCACAGTGGGTGGCTGCGCTTCTTGGCATTCGCTCTGTTTGTGGCATCATTGATTTTGCGTTGGGGCTGGACGTTGAGCATTGCAACTTTTTTGCTGTGGGTGTATGTGGGCTTTATCTATCGCCGGGCAAAGAAGGAGGGGTACAACAAATTTGTGGTGGATGAAACGGCCGTATTCCCCTCAGATACTGCCCCACCCTTAAGCCCCAACGAGCGCGCCGTGGTGCGCGCTTCGGGACGATACGCTGTCACCTCAAAATCCGACACCGTACTGTTAATCAAACCCGCCCACTATTGGTACGTTCCCCTTGGCGATCACATCGTCATGGTGGAGTATCGACCCAATAACTTTTTGTATCAATTTTTTAACGCCAAAACGCTGCAAAAGATAGAGTGTGGCTGGATCTTGTTTGGCAAAGTGCCAATCGACACCTTGGCCATTACCTTTTTAGAGGTGTGGGGACCAGAGCACGAGAACAACGCAATCACCTATTACGTGGGAGGCGGTGCCAGTGATGATCTCAGCCGCCTCAAGCCGCGCACCATCTACTTTTCATTTGAAGATACCGACACCCAAAACAAAGTGTGGGCTACCCTGATCAAAGATGCCCGCGATGTGCGGGCAAACCTAAACACGTAAAAAACTTTGAGCCACAGAAAACACAGAGATTTTTGAGAAGCACCTCTCTAATCTTTGTATTCTCTGTGGCGAAATATTTTAGCCCTGCAGCAAATCGGTGACGGTACGGCCGAGTATAGAACCCTCGCCCGATGACTTGCCACCGCCACCGCTGCTCGTTTTAGCATTTTGCAGCACGCGGTCTGCCAGGCGGCTGAACGGCAATGATTGCAGCCAGACGCGTCCTGTGCCTTGCAGCGTCGCCAGGAAGAGTCCTTCACCGCCAAACACCATCGATTTCAGATTACCCGCCCGTTGAATATCGTAGTTGATGGTGGACTCAAAGGCCACAATGCAGCCGGTATCGACCATGAGTTTTTCTCCATTGAGCCGCTTCTCCACGATGGTACCGCCCGCATGAATAAAGACATTGCCGTCGCCACGCAGTCGCTGCAAAATGAAGCCTTCGCCGCCAAAAAAGCCTGCACCCAGCTTTTTGTTGAAGGCAATGGTTACTTCCGTGCCCAGCGCAGCGCAAAGGAAAGAATCCTTTTGGCAGATCAGCTCGCCATTGGCCTCATCCAGATCGATGGCGATGATTTTGCCGGGGTAAGGTGCGCCAAAAGCGACGTGCTTTTTACCCTGGCCGTTGTTGGTGAAATGGGTCATAAAAATTGACTCACCCGTGAAGGCGCGCTTGGCCATGCTGCCTAATGCCCCCAAAAAGCCCTGGTCGGGCTTGGATCCATCCCCCATCTTGGTTTCAAAACCAATATTTTCTTCCATGTACATCATGCCGCCCGCTTCAGCAATAACCGTTTCGCTGGGGTCGAGTTCAATCTCGACAAACTGTAAATCGTCGCCAAATACCTGGTAATCTACTTCATGACTCTTTTTCATTTAGATTGCTCCTTTTGGTAAGTGATAAGTGAAAAGTAAAGGGTGGATTCTCACTTTTTACTAAATACATTGTAAACGAAGTAATTTTGGTTTTATATAGGTCATGCTGAGAGCCTCCGAAGCATCCCTCTCACGGACAAACAGTTCCTCAGCGTGAACGTCTTCTTTACGCAACGGCCGTTTTCCAGTTGCACTTCAATCATACCATTTTCCCTCAATAGCCGCGTGTTAAATCGATTGCATTTGGCAATGGCTGGTTTACTGCAGCCGCGTTGAGCAGCCTGGCAAGCGCACCCAGGCGTAGCGCTTCAGTTTCAGCAACAAGACCAGTGCGGTGCGGGCTAAGCAGGACGTTGTCCAGGGTGTGAAACGGCCGTTCTCCCGGAAACGTGTTCTGCCGCG
>CBDUOF010000108.1:0-14253 GCA_965368765.1 uncultured Anaerolineae bacterium
CTACAACGGCCGTTTCCCCGTCTGCCACATCCCGCACATAGTAATGATCCAGCACTGCTTGCGGCGCATGCGGTTGCAGCCAGGTGCTCTCAAAAAACGCTGTCCACAGGGTCGGAAAGCGCCGCCGGGAGGATTGCACCGTGCCATCGGCATTGAGCAGCTGCGCCCCCACCACCCCAACCTGCGGATTCTCTTCCAAATACGTCACCATTTTGGCCAAGGCGTCCTGGTGGACGATGGTGTCGGGATTGAGGAGAAGAATGTAACGGCCGTTTGCCCGCTCCAGCCCCATATTATTCCCTCTTGGAAACCCCACATTTTCACTACACGTAATCAATTCGACCTGTGGGAACTGCTCGGCAAGCATTGCCTGGCTGCCGTCACTGGAGGCGCTGTCTACCACAATAATCTGCAACCGCAGCGGGCGCTGCACCAATTCCTGCTGCGCCAAAACAGAGTGCAAACAGTTTTGCAACAGCTCGCGTACGTTCCAGCTTACAATGATAATTGACAGGTCAGGTACAAACATATAGGTTATCGGGCTTCTATCATCGGCAACGATGCGCGACTGACTGACTATTGCTTTGCCGTTAGCGCAAAAAGATTTCTGGCGTTCGCCGTGGTTTGTTGGGCCAGAACGGCCGTTTCAACCCCGCGTTCTACGGCCAATCTTTCCGCCACCTTCGCTACATAAGCAGGTTCGTTGCGCTTGCCACGGTAAGGATGCGGCGTCAGAAATGGGGCGTCTGTCTCGATGAGCAAGCGATCATCAGGCACTTTTTTGGCGATGGCGCGTAGATCGTCAGCATTTTTGAAGGTGACAGGGCCAGTAAATCCCAAATAGTAGCCAAGATTTAGCGCAGAGACGGCCGTTTCCCAATCCGCCGAAAACGAATGCAGCACACCCGGATTCTCACGCCCTGCCAGGGGCGACTCAGCCAACAGCTGCATCACATCCGCACTCGATTCGCGATTATGAATAATCACGGGCAAATGAAGGTCAGCCGCCAGGGCCAACTGCATCCTCAATGCGCGATGCTGTACCGCTTTTGGCGATTTATCCCAATGATAATCCAGGCCAATCTCGCCAATCGCGACCACTTTGGGATGCTGCGCCAGATCGCGCAGCACACCAACCCAGCTATCTTGCCACTGGGCCGTTGAATTGGGATGAACCCCTACAGCCGCGTAAACGCCTTCATACCGTTCTGCAAGCGCCAGGACTGTGCGGCAGTTGGCTAAATCAATCGCCGGAACCACAATCTGCAACACCCCCGCTTCAGCAGCACGAGCCACAACGGCATCTCGATCTGCATCAAATCGGTCAAAATCCAGATGACAATGGCTGTCGATAAGCAAGGCTACTGGCCCCAATTTTCTGGCAGGCGAACGGCCGTTACTTCACCGCGCACGCAAACTTCACCCTGGGCAAGCAAATCTATCGCCACAATCACCTTGCGCGGTTTAATCTCGCGCACCGTGCCGCGCAGTTCGAGTTCCGGCCCCAGCGGCGTAGGACGCAAATAATCTACCTTCAGTGATCCCGTCACAAAGCGAATCGCGGGTTCAGAATCAATGGTGCGATCTTCGGCGCGCGCTATAGCGGCAGCGGCCGTTCCCGTGCCGTGGCAATCAATCAACGAGGCCAGCAGGCCGCCATACACATAGCCGGGAATCGCCATATGTTCCGGTCGCGGCACAAACCGCGCCACGGACTGCTCGCCATCCCAGGTACTTTTAATTTGCAGCCCTTTTTCATTTAAACGGCCGCAACCATAGCAATAGCTGGAATCATCAGGGTAATAATCTTGAAACGCCTTCATCTCACCTCAAAAAACTATGGATCAAGAACAGAACGAGTCGTTTAGAACGATCCTGCCGTTCGCAAGACTCGTCCTGTTCATGTTGATATTGTCTTATCGAAGCCCGGCAAGCTTCATACCATCATCCAAGATCGCCTGCACCTTGTCTTCATGTGTGGTCTCGCAGTAAACGCGAATGACCGGCTCTGTGCCGCTAAAGCGCACCAGCATCCAGCCGCCGTCTTCCATCACAAACTGGTGGCCGTCGATAGTGACGATGTCGGTTACTTTCAGACCGCCTAGCGTATCCGGGCGAGCCGATGCCACGTTTTTCTGGATTTCCGCTTTGCGCTCGCTGTCAAAATAGGTGTCGATCCGACTGTAGTAGTGGGCCCCAACTTTGGCAAACAGATCGGCGAGCAGTTCCGAAGGCTTTTTGCCCGTTTTCATCATCATGTCCAGCATGAACAGCCCGGCTAAAATGCCGTCCCGCTCAGGCACGTGTCCCTGAAACGCATAGCCACCACTTTCCTCGCCACCAATCAGCGCATCCACCTCAACCATTTTAGGGGCAATATATTTAAAGCCAACGCCTGTTTCATACACAGGCACATTGTAGATCTGAGCCAGTTTGTTCAGCATCTTTGTCGTAGAAATGGTCTTAACAATGGGGCCACGCTCGCCGCGTACTTCCAGCAAATAGTAACCCATCAGCCCGTACACGCGCAGCTGATCCATAAAGTTGCCGTTTTCGTCACCAAAACCAACCCGGTCGGCATCCCCGTCATTAATTATGACGATATCTGCGCCTACCTCTTTGGCAAAGCTTAGGCCATGATCAACGTTGGGTGGAATGGGTTCGGGGCGAGACATGTGGGGATAAATCGGGTTGCGCTTGTTATGGACTTCTCTGACGGTCGTTTTGCCGCCGGCCAACAATCTGGGAAACCAGCCTGCGCCATTGCCCCACATGCAGTCCACCAGCAGGGTAAATCCGGCATTCTTGATGGCTTCAATATCAACGAGGCGATTGAGCTGAGCAATATAGGCGGGAGCAGCATCAAAAAGCTCAACGAGTCCATCATTTTTGGCGTCTTCGAGCTTGGTGGTTTTTACGGCCGTAATTTCAGGAATTGCCGCCTCGATCTTTTGTAAATCATGCGGGGGAATCGCCCCACCGTTTACATCGCGCACCTTAAAGCCGCAGTCCCACGGTGGATTATGGCTGGCAGTGATGTTAATCGCCCCACCCGCCTGTTTATCCACGACCGCGTACGAAATGGTTGGCGTCGGCGTCGCGGTTTCTGTCAGCCAAACGTGTATGCCATTGGCTGCCATTACCTCAGCGGCCGTTGCCGCAAAAAATTCTGCCTGGAATCGCTTATCGTAGCCAATCACAATGCCTTTATCCGCAAGGCCTTGCGCTTGCAAAAAGGTGGCAAATCCCTGCGTACAGCGGCGCACATTGTCAAACGTATAATCTTCGGCAATCCGTGCCCGCCAGCCATCTGTTCCAAATTTAATCGCAGTCATCTATGCTCTCCTGTGTGAACGACACGCAGATTCTCCCGTAAACTATCATGATAAGAAAAACCTGCGGGAGGTAATCTGATCAGACCGCTATGCGACCGGCCTGCAGTAGTTTAATATCAGAATCAACCATCATTTGAACCAACTGGGCAAATGAAACGTCAGGTTCCCAGCCAAGATATTGGCCCGCTTTACCTGGATCCCCAACCAGCAAATCAACCTCTGCGGGGCGCATAAACCGCTCATCTTGCACCACGTAATCATGCCAATCCAGATTAACATGACCAAATGCCGCATCCAAGAACTCCTCGACAGAGTGGGTTGCACCCGTGGAGATGACAAAATCCTCAGGGGTGTCCTGCTGCAGCATTAGCCACATCGCCTTAACGTAGTCGCCAGCAAATCCCCAGTCGCGACGCGCATCCAAATTGCCCAGCCGCAGCTCATTGGCCAGGCCCAGTTTGATTTTGGCAACGTGGTGAGTAATTTTCCGCGTAACAAATTCCAGCCCGCGCCGGGGAGATTCATGGTTAAACAGAATGCCAGAGGTGGCATGCATGTCATAACTTTCACGATAGTTGATGGTTATCCAATGGCCGTATACTTTGGCGACACCGTACGGGCTGCGTGGATAAAAGGGTGTCGTTTCCCGCTGCGGCACTTCAACTACTTTGCCAAACATCTCGCTGGAGCTGGCCTGGTAGAAGCGAATTTTGGGATCGACAAAGCGAATGGCGTCTAGCAAGCGCGTAACCCCAAGAGCCGTCACATCGCCGGTAAATACGGGCTGGTTCCAGCTGGTCTGCACAAAAGATTGTGCTGCCAGGTTATAAACTTCTTCGGGGCGATGCTCTTCAAGCAGGTGAATCATCGAAACTTGGTCACCCAGATCTCCTGGAACAATGGTGAGTTTGTCTTGAATATGGGCAATTCGGTGAAAATTGATTGTGCTGGTGCGTCGCACCATGCCGATGACGTCGTACCCTTTCTCGAGTAAAAATTCGGCCAGATACGAACCGTCCTGGCCAGTAATACCAGTAATTAATGCTTTGGGCATATGTCCTTCCTAAAATCAGTTTATTAATTATGGAGCGTCTCTTTTAAGACCAGAGGATTATAGCCCAGGCAGTTGGTTGCGTAAACTAAAGGGGACGGATACCGATCGGTATCCGTCCCTTTAAGTTAGTAGCGGTAAAAAGCTTGACCGTTGATTAGCGCATGACGGTTGGCAAGAATTCCTGCGCGCCATTGACCAGCAAATAGAGCGTAATTGATCTTTCTATACTGTCACCCGATACAGTGATAGGAATCGCATATAAACCGCCAATCGTTTGTGCAGCATTGTCATGGCTGATGGTGATAAATTTACTGCCGGGCGGTGCAACATCACCAGGGGGAATGGTTACGGTGACGCCCGCCGGGATATTGCTGGCCTGGAAGGTTACGGCCGTTTCAAATCCACCGGTTGGCAAAACATCCAGTTGATATTGAGCAGATTCGCCAGGAACGGCCGTTTGCAAGGTCTGGTCCGCACTTAGGGCAAAGCCGTAAGCCGAGCCATAGGTGATCTCCAAAGTGGGTCGCCGATCCGGCACAAACGTCTCGGATGAACCAAAATATTTCCCACTGTGTCTAGCACTGTCGGCCGAGTACAGGGCCAGGCGCAGTGGCTGCCCATTGGCATACGCCTCGGCCACGGCTGCGCTCAGATCCCAGCTAATGAATTGACCATCCCCACCCGCCGCTAGCGGATTTACCCAAGTGCGGGCCACATTTTCCAGCGCCAGCGGCGCGTTGTTCCACACCAGCGTATTTTCGTTCCAATCCTCATCTACGGTAAACACTTGAATCAGCGACGGTTGCGCCTCAGATGGCAAGGAATTACCAAAGTGATACATCGTCAGGTTCGCGGTTGTGATGGCCTGACCTGGAGGCAATGCATCCAAAGGAAATGTAATGTAATATTTTGAAAAACAGCCCCAATCGCCCAAATTCCATTGATTTTGAATATTAATTTGAAAATCGCCGGCGTAGTTAAAGTTGCCCCAGGTGTTCCACAACGGTGGGAAGCCACCGCAGTTGGTAGCGCCGCCTACGTGACCATCTGGCACCGTGGCGCCATTCTCCCCCTGCCGAATGGTCATGGTGCTGCTGCCAACCACGCCGCTTGGCGGGGTGTAGCTGGGCAAACCAAAGCGCATTTGCCCCCAGGAGGATGGTGATGTGCTGCCTAGACCATCTGGCCAGTTCCGGTTTTCATGGGCCGTTCCATCCTCATCGTGCATGGTGAGGCCCAAGCCCCAAACGGTTCCTTCAGGCGGCGGACCCGACAGGCCAAGGCTACTCCACGGCACGCGGAAAGTGATATTCCAACCAGCGTCATCTTCCTGGTTGTTGAGACCCGTGGTGGTTTGGGTGCCAACGGCCGTTTCAAATTCGAGCGCTGTCTCCACCCAATCTGCGCCATTTCCCACGTAGGCAAAATCATAATTTGGCCGTTGATCTTGCTGATTGGCGTTGAGCGCATCCAGTTGGCCAATAAAGCGGTAGGCGTTGCTATCAGGCACGCCACCGCTGTTGCCATCCAGATCCAGGTAAAGCGTGGCGGCATCCCAATTAGGCATCTCGCCAGCGGTAGGCGTGGGATCATAATATAGATAGCGGTCAATAATGTGGAACACCACGTGCAGCTTGTCACTATTATAAATGATGCGCACATCGGCATAGCTTTGCGTCGTGGGGCCTACTTCACCAAACCAAAGGATGCCTCGTTCGGCGGCTGGAATATCTGGCTCAACGGCCGTTGTAAATGGCACATTAATGCGACGTATGGTGCTTGCTCCTGCTGGTTCAGCATAAACGGCCGTCTCCGCCGCTGTGCCCAGCAAGAAAAGCAACGGAAGACCCAGCCCTAAGATCAACAAGATTAGTTGTCCGCTTTTCACCATTAATTTCTCGCTTTTTGCTGACGGTTAACGACGCACCAATGGCAGAAAACCTGCTTCGCCATTGACCAACATGCGCAGCTCAATGGTCTTCTGAATGCCATCTCCGGTAGCCGTCACCGACACCACATACCATTGAGCGTCACCGCCAGTCGTGCTGTCATCCAAAGTCACCGTTACGCTGCCTGGCGGTGTGACTGTGCTCGACGCTGGGCTTGCCACCAGAGAGCTGTAACCTTCTGCTACCTGAATAGAAACAGGGGCAACAAATCCACCTGTGCCTTCCACCGAAATGGAATAGCTGGCGCTGCCGCCGGCGTCCACATTGGCCACGTCGGGAGTGGCGCTTAAGGTAAAGCCATACACCTGGTTTTCAATAGCGGCCGTTAATTTTTGCACGTGGAACAGATCCCCCACGGGAAAACCAGGCTCATCTAGAAACTGCGCTAACTCATCGCCACTTTCTTCCAGAATCAGCGCCTTCGCCATGAAAATCGAATGAGCGTCATAAAGCGGCACAATGGCGTTTTCAGCATAGGCCCCCGCGAAGAAGGTTACAAACCAGTAAGGAGCAACCGTTTCATACTCCGTCAGAGCAGAATTAACCTCTGTCAGTGCATTGTTTCGCAAATAGTCGGCCAATTCTGGCACCAGATACATAAAGTTGCTGGCTACATTCAGCGTGCGGCAGTAAGGGCCACCGTCTGCTACCAGTTTATAAGCCGTATCCTTGGTAAAATTATTGGCTCGTAGTGCCAGTAAGCGGTTCAGCTCATTGTTAACGCTGCTGGATGGTGACTGCCCCGCCAATTGCTGCAGCTCCACGTAGCCAATGTAGCCCGCTATGTACGCATTATGCATGAGCGGCATGTTCAACAAAAAATTGTCGGACGGCTGAGCGTTGAACTCATCCAAAAAGGCAGTCTGGCTGGCAGACAAAATCGAGCTGGCTCCACCAAACTCCTCTGCATATTTCCAGAGCGCGTACCAGGCAAACGGATTCCGACCCCAAGCCCCTTCACCGCCCCAACCGCCGTTGTTTTGCAGGGTAAAATTTTTGTTTTCTGGTCCTGTCAAACCGGCGGCAATTTCTGGGGGCAGGCTGTACGCCTCGCGGGGCGCACCGCTGCTCCAGCCAATGTGGTTGTACTGATAAGGCGGGTAAGTTGCATATTCAGTTTGAAGATAGGTGCGGACTGTTTGCTGCAAGCCTGATGAAAGATGAGGCAGGGCCATCAGCAGCGTATAGAGCGTATCACTTGAGTTGCTCCAGTAATCTACAAGATCGTCGCCGCAGGTGTTGCCAGCACTATTGTCAAACAGGCCATGACTCATGAAGCCGGGGCGCAAGTGGCCAGCTTCTACAATTTTCGTCACTTCGGCTTCTAGCTCAGCAATGAGGCTGTCCTGGTCGGGAATGTCCATATTGGCTGGTGGCGTGAAGCGTTTGGTTGCCAGCGGAAGCGCCGTTGCGCCATTGGCACTTGCAGAGAACGCCATGATGGTATTGCTGCGCTGAATGTAAACACGGCCGTTATACGGAATCGGTGGCGAGACATCCCCATGAAAGCCATACACACCGTTGACCGTGCCAAAATTTGAGTAAGGCTTGGTGTAATTCTCAGGCTGGGCGGTGTAAAACAACGAATTATAGCCCGGTGCCCAGCTCAATAAGTTATAGCCATAATAAATCCATTCCCTGGCGGGATTAACGCCACCATTTGGGAAACTGCTGTTGGGGCTGGTAATGTTGATAGAACCCGACTGCCGATCACAGCAGAGATTCCAGTAAATTAGATTGCCACCGCCAGAAGCAGCATGGGGTTCATCTACTGCCGCGACATCTCCACTGATGTTGGTAATGTAAGGATTGTCCGGCTGCCAGCCAGAAATGTGCCCCCGGGCAATGGATGCGTCTGAGGTGTAATTATTTTGTTGATACAGCACATCATCTACCCCAATAACTGGCGGATAGCGCGTACCGCTAGCCGTCCCAGTCCATAAAATAGGTGCCTCGGCATTTTCGGCTCCATTGGACTGGTTAAGGACAAAAACGGTGCGCCGCCACGGCTTCGCAGCAAAATAGTCATAAATGCGCGAGGCGCTGATGGTGGGTGTGCCGGAGGCCCAATCTCCTGCAGCAGAACTGACTGCTCCGATCGTGCTGCCAGGGGGTACACCCTGGTCGCTATATATCTCCTGAAGCTCTAGCTTGACAAGCTGGCCACTTCCTGGCCAGCTAATGGCAGTGCCGTATGCGTTGCTGCCGGAGAAAATGACTTTGTCTTCATAAATGACTGGCCAATAGGAGAAGAATCCCGCGCCAGGCAGCTTGGCCGACTTCCAAACAAGGGCGCCCGTGGTGGCATTGAGTGCATAGGCGAAGCTGTCGTTGGAGGCAAAATACAGCACGCCATTATTGAAAGCAGCAGAAAACAAAATTGGGCCACCCGTTTGGTAGCTCCAGGCCAACTCGCCTGTGCTGGCGCCAGATATCGTAATCGCATAGAGCTTGCCGTCCCGACTACCGGCGTAAAGCATCTCGTCAATAATCAGAGGATTTGTTTCAAAGCCACCACCACCACTGAAAGTCCACAAACCCTCGCCAGTGCTGGCGTTGATAGCGTGAATTTTGTTATCCAGACCGCCAACGTAAGCGACACCGTTGTGAATTGTGGGGGAATGGCCCAGAGGCATCTCGGTCGCGTAGACCCATTTTTCAGCTCCGGTGGTGGAATCAATCGCATAAAGTCCGCTGGCAGTCGAGATGTAAAGGGTGTTATTGGCGGCAATTATTTGCACATGGGGAGGAATAAATGCTTCAAATGGTTTGAACCATTCGGGGCGAAGCTGACCGCCCACCTCTTCAGGTGTCCAGGAGGTACGCTGCGGATTGGCAGCAACCATTGGCCATTCGGCCCCGCCTGCGGCTACGGGAGCTACGGCCGTTTCTCCCGCCTGCCCCCACAAGACTAGCCCCAACAAAATGGGGAATCCAATCATATAAAACAAAATTTGTTTCTTCATTGTTGCAAACAGCATCTACACTCTCCTATCAGGTCGCCTAAAAGAGTATTGGCTAGATAAACCTTGAGAAATGGTTGACGATTAAGACAAGATTCCTCTGCGGTTTACATAAACGATCACCCTGATTATTTTCTTTGGGTTAATGTTAGTTTTGGAATTTAGCTACCTCTCCCAAGGTGCGCTCAGACGTGACCATTTCACCAGATTGGCCAGATTCATACAATAGGGCGAAAGTCCTAATGGGGCCTTTTTCACAACTTCTGTCAGGTGAATTGTCAGAAATCTGTTTACGGCCGTTCCCAAATCTGCTCATCTTTCTCTCAGGTTTTGCCAATATTCGCTTTTAGAACGTCCTGTAAAAGTTGGGGAATGGTCAAAATTTGTGGCGATAGATGGAGAACATAGGCCGGTGCCGCTTCAACAAGCTGGCGCAAAATGCGCAAATGATTGGGAATCATGGCCTTATCCCACTGCTCTACGGCATGGGGCAGCAAACGAGCCAGCGCCGCAGCCCTCCCCAGCGGCGCAAGCGCATGATCAGGGCGCGGCTCAATTTGAGGGAAGCAAATGGCACGAACGGCCGTTTCCTGCAGCCACACCTCGGGCCAAATCGATTCTGCGGTAACGCTAAACTTTTGACAGCTGCTTTCCGCCGCAACCCCAGCTGATAAATGTGCCAAAGCAGGAAAATGAGCAAACGATTCTGGATAGGCTGCCAGCACGCCGGGATACTGCTGAATACGGCCGTTCTCCGCCACCACAGGCGAATCATTGGACAATAAGTGCCAGCCTGCGTTCAATAATGACAGCCCGGTAGTGGTTTTTCCCGCGCCGATGCCGCCGATGAGTAGAACCCCCGCGCCTTCAAATGAAGCCGCAAATGCATGGAGTAAGAATTTTTGACGGCGACGCAAGTGGGGCGACAGGCCAATGGCAATAAGATCTTCCAAAATGGCGTCGGTTTGCCCAGCAGCAACAACAACCTGGCCCTGGGTTTGCCCGGTGGCCAAATCCAGCTTCAGTTGGCCGTATCGGGGAAAATGAGCAATCACCTGTTCACCATCGACAAAATAATGCAGCAGGTCACCCTGCCGAAAATCAGGTGGCCGGTTGGGCGGTGCCGGTACGGCAGAGACCGTTGAAAAAGCCAGGCGGAGATGAGGAACGGCCGTGCTCTCTGGAAGGGACCCAAACGAATTTAGCCACCCCTGCCATAAAGTTGCATCATCTGCCATCCCCTCGATAATTAGATCGTGAAACTGCCAACGCTTGCTGTTCATTGCAGGGAGTATAAAACCGACTGAGCAAACTTGCACAGGAGAAAGCTATTGAACAAGGATTCTGTCTTACAGCGCGCCGAAAATGTTACCTTTGAGATTGTGGCTGACGAAGCAATTTTGATCGATATCAACACGGGCACTTACTTTTCCCTGAATGAAATTGGTACAGAATTTTGGGAAATGCTCGATGGGTCCCTATCCATCGAGCAACACGCCTCTGCAATTGCCACTAAATATGCAGTGGATACCAGTATGGTTGTGTCTGATCTGCTGGAATTGGCTGATGAAATGGCCAAAGACAAGCTGATCCTCATCCACTAACCCCAAAATGAATGCCTTGTTCACGCGCTTGCGCCACCTGGGGCTGGGACTTCGTCTGCTGCCCGGCTTGTCCACCAACGCCAACGAGCGTGCGCTTCTGGCGGAAATGCGCAATCTGGGTCAGCAGCTTCCCGAGCTCCTAAAACAGCCCATCCCACAAGCGCTGGCCCAACTAGAAACGACTGATCTGCCACGGCCGTTTCCCCTCCCTCCTGAAAATAAAACCCGCCAATTGGCCGATCTGGCGGCTCTACTGGAACAGCAGTCCCCATTGGGGCTTTGCCTGCGGCGGTCGCTGCTGCGTTATCGCTACCTATACGAACTCAACGTCCCGGTGATTGTGCAATTTGGGGCGAAATTTGCGCCGGGCGAATCACTAAATCACAAAAAAGTGACCGGCCACGCCTGGCTCACCCTAAATGAACGGCCGTATCACGAAGACGACGAGAATTGGCAAGGCTACACCGTCATGCTGCGCTGGCCGACTGGGGAAGAGTAATCCGCAGATTCTCGCAGATCTTCTCTTTGGCAATTCTTTTCATTTTCGAGGAACGTAGACAGTTAACGGCCGTATCACTGGCCCGCTCAACGTCGGCGGCGAATGGGCATCGCCCAGCACCGTGGCCACTTCATAATGGGTCAGCAAGAGTGCCATGAAGGTTGGCTCCTTCTCAAAAAAATCACTTTCATCTGAAATAATCTGGGCAAACTGCTGCGTTTCAACTGCCTCCACCACATCCACTGGCAACGGCTCTGCCCCGCGCAGGCGAGCGTGCCAAAGCGATTGAAGATGGACAAACGGCCGTTTCCCAGCCCGCAGCGCATAACTCGGATGACTCAACAGCCAAACTTCCCCAGGTACCGCTTCTACTTGTGCCAGCAGCGCATCACCCGCCGCCTGCATCTCGGCTGTGGGCATAAAATTTTGCGGCAATCCATCATTCAAGGGAAAAGAGACCAGCCAAAACTGAATGAGCATTGCCCCCAGCCAAAACCACCGATTCGTGTCATACCCGCGCAGGCGGGTATCCATTTTCTTGGCTGGAATAGATTCCCGCCTGCTTCGGAATGACAGGGCAGGAATCAGGCATAAGAAGGCGTAGCCAATCATCATATTGTTCAGATTGCCACCAACTGTGCTGCGACCAGCGACCGAGATAAACACGGCCGTTCCTCCAAAAACCAGCCACGGATTTAGGGAAATTAGAGATTGGAGATGAGCGATTAAAAATCTCCGATCTCCAAGCGCCAATCTCGTCATCTGCTGCACTGCCAAAACGGCCGTCAACCCAACCAACACCCCCATCCCAGCAGCCAATTCCCACACAAAAATGTTCCGCAATCGCCCCAAATCCAGCGGACTGGCGTAGGCAACCGTCACCACGTAATAGCTAAACCAGCCGCCACTCACCCACTCCGTAACCAGAACTGGTACAGCGGCAACAAGCGCAAATGGAATTACAAAATAAATTAGGACGCGGATCAACGCAGATGACGCAGATTTTTTGTCTTTCTCTGCGCTCTCCGCAGCAAACAAATAGATTGCTGCGACCACAGCCAAAAGGAGCCCATTCTGCTTCGTCAATAACGCCAACCCCAGCAAAACTGCCCCCCAAATAAGCTTAATCTCTGTGAAACTCTGCGTCTTCTCCGTACCCCTCTGTGTTCCGCTTTGCCCCCGCACGCCATAAACCAACACGGTCAACCCCGCCAAACACAAAAACGTAAATAACGCATCCACCCGCGCCAAATCGTACCAGCCACCTACCAGCCGGTAACCGCCCAGAAAGAGGGCGCCCCCAGCAAGAGCAGCCGTTTTATTGCCCGATTCCCACCAGCCAATGATGCAGAGCAAGACGGCCGTTCCGACCGTACTCAAGAACGAAATCAACCGCAGCGGCCAAAAGCCAAACCCCGTCAGGCGCATGAGCAGCCCACCCAGCCAGGTATACAGCGGCAAGTACACCTGAGGTACAAATTCCGCATTCGGCGCGATGAAAACGGGCAGCCCCCGCGCCACCCGCCACGCCTGCATCACCATATCCTCCTCCACCAAATCCAGCGCATACGGATAAACCACCCGCGCCAGCCCCAGTCGCAGATAGGCCAGGCTAACCACTAAGGAAACGAGCAGCAACAGAACGGAAACAAAATCTGGTAAATCTGTGATTTTTCTCTTCAATTGCTTATCCACTTTGCTCATAGCGGGGAAATTGTATACCATCCGCATCGAAAACCTGAGCATTCATTATCGGTCTAAAATTACCCCATGTGCGGCATCTCTGGAATTTACTCATCACACATCAACCGTGAAAGACTACAACAGGCCAATGGCTTGCTGCGCCATCGTGGGCCGGACGACGGGGGCATTTTTATAGGCGACGGCATCGGGCTGGCGACGCGAAGGCTCAGCATCATCGATTTGGCGCACGGCCACCAGCCGCTGAGCAACGAAGACGGCACCGTCTGGATAACCTATAACGGCGAGGTGATGAACGCCCCTGCCCTGCGCACCCAGCTAGAAGCCGCCAGACATCAGTTCCGCACCCGCACCGACACCGAAACTATCGTCCATGCCTACGAAGAATGGGGCACCGACGCCTTTGTGAAGCTGCAGGGAATGTTTGCCTTTGCCTTGTGGGACGGCCGTACTCAACGCCTCATCCTCGTGCGCGATCGCTTCGGCATTAAGCCACTGTACTATGCGCAGTCCGCTGGCCAACTGGCGTTTGCTTCCGAGATACGGCCGTTGTTCCATCTGCTCCCCACGCTCACCCGACGTACCAACCGACAGGCGCTCGCTGCTCTCTTCACCCACGGTTTTGTGCCCACGCCCCACACCATGTTTGAGGGCGTTTTCAAGCTACCCGCCGCTCACATGCTCATTGTGCAAGACGGCCAGCAAGAGGTACGGCCGTACTGGCAGCTCACCTTCCCCGAACGCGGCAACTACCGCAACATCTCAGAACAAGATGCCGTAGACGAATTTATGGCCCACCTGCGCGACGCCGTTACCGCCTGGAAAATGAGCGACGTGCCCGTCGGCTCGCTGCTCAGCGGCGGCATTGACTCCAGCGCTCTGGCAGCGCTGCTCACCGAGAGCGGCGGCCAGCCCATCCACACCTTCAACATCGCCTTCAGCGCTGCCAGCCACGATGAATCCGCCTACGCTCAACTTGTGGCCGAGCGGATTGGCAGCCAGCACCACATCCTGAACTTTGGCCCCGAAGCATTTAATTTACTGCCCCAAATTGTGCGCCAGCTAGAGGCACCGCAATGCTCGGCCACCAGCATCCCCATCTACCTGCTCTATCAGGCGTGCCGCGAGGCTGGCCTCAAAGTGATTCT
>CBDUOF010000109.1:0-14221 GCA_965368765.1 uncultured Anaerolineae bacterium
GAATTTCATCCTGATCCAGCCAAGGCGCTTTCGGATGGGCAGCAATCACTTCCACTGTCTGCATTGCCTCATTTTGTAAAGGAAGTCGGTAGACTAACGGCCGTTTTCGGCCGTAAGTTTACCTAGATTTCCCGCGTCCAAGGAACAACTAATGCGTCTATGATCACTTTTCTCTTTAGCTTGGGCTATCTGGGGCTATTTATCATCAGCTTCCTGGCGGCATCGCTAATTCCGCTTTCTTCCGAGCTGTTTGTGCTGGGGCTGCCCGCGTTGGGCTACAACATTTGGTGGGTAATCCTGGTTGCAACTGTAGGGAATTACTGTGGCGCGCTCCTAAACTATTTTGTTGGCAAAAAAGGCACGGATTTCATGTTGGGACGCTATCTGACAATTAAACCAGAAACCTTGGCCAAAGCGGAACGCTTTTATGAACGATGGGGGCCAATGGCTCTTTTTTTTTCCTGGGTACCCTTTATTGGCGATCCATTAACGGCCGTTGCCGGCGCCCTCAACATGCCGCTAAGCACCTTCACCTTTTGGGTATTGCTCGGCAAGGGATTACGTTACCTCGTTCTCCTGGGCATCGCCACCCCCTTCCTCGATTTCCTCTAAACCACTTCATACAAAAATCATTCGAGCTTTCCCACTCGCCTGTACTATAATTCCAGCAGCAACAGGCAAGCATACCGAACAAAATTGGCTATGCGCAAACAATCGACACAGGTAGAATTGACTGCTTATTTCCGGCGGCGCCCAATATTCTCCGCGCCCCGCTGTGTCCCTCATTTCAAAGGAGCAAACCTATGAAGTTTATTGACCTTACTATTCCTCTTGGCATTGGCACCCCTCCCTGGCCCACCTATGAACCATTACAGGTAAAATATTTCAAACGACTGGCGCCCAATGGCGCCAATGGCCAGGTCGTGACCCACAGCAACCATGTGGGCACCCACCTGGATGGCGAAATTCATTTTTACACCCCCGGCAAGGATATTGCCCAGCTAGACTTCGACTTTTTGGCTGGTGACGCCGCCATCGTTGATCTGAGCGACATCTGTGGCGATTATGATGTGTACACGCCCGAGATGATTGAGGAACGCGTGGAAGTGCGTGAAGGAGACATCCTTATCATTCACACTGGTTACCACCACTTTGGGTGGGATCAGCCATACGGCAACGAAGTACGCTACATGGTGATGCATCCGGGCCCGGATGAACGCTTTGCCAAATGGTGCATCGATAAAAAAATCAAGTGGATTGGCGTAGACTGTGGCAGCGCAGACCATCCCATGAACACAAAAATCCGCGACTGGATGCCCGCCCAGGCAGCCGATGCCGATGCCCATTTCCAGGCTAAATATGGCAAACCGCTGACTGAGCACTTCACCAAAGATATGTACCAAATGATGCATTTGTGGATGTTCGACAAGGGGATCATCCATGCCGAATGCGTGGGGGGCGATATCGATTTGCTAGTCAATCGGCGGGTGCAGGTGGGCTGCTTCCCCTGGCGCTTTGTAGATGGCGAGGCCAGCATAGCCCGCATCGTGGCAATGGTGGATGATGATGAGTATGAAGCCCTAATGGCAAAGAAAGCAGAAATGCCCAAAACGAAATTTGGTGATTGTTACGATCCGGTCCACGTTGAGCGGCTTGGCGGTCGCGGTTCAGTCTACTAATACTTAGCCACAGAGAATTTGGGGGTTACCGCTAACTTCTCTGTGGTTTTTTTACGCCTTGACACCATACCTTGTAGTATGGTAAAGTCTGGCGGCATTAAACATACTATGAGGTATGGTTCTGATGGCAAGAAAAACAAAACGAGATTGGTTTGTCGTTGCGGTACAAGTTCTGTGCCAGGACGGGCCGCAAGGCCTGACAATTGAGGCATTATGTCAATCTTTGCAGCGGACGAAAGGCTCCTTTTATCATCACTTTGGCAGCTACGACGGGTTTAAAGCGCAGTTTTTGGCTTTTTATGAGAAAGAAGGGACGCTGGACATTATTTCTCATCTGGCAAACCTGCCAACGGCAAAAGAAAAGTTGGGAAAACTTCTGGCAATCGTTGTCGATTATTCGAACAAACAGACAGGTGAGCCAGCCGTCGCGATGCGGGCCTGGGCGCTGCAGGATACGGCCGTTCGCCAAACCCAGATGCGGGTAGACGGCCGTCGCCGCGATTACGTTCAAGCACTCTGCGAAGAAATCACTAGAGACAGCACACAAGCCGCCACCATTGCCAATCTAATCTATGCAGTCCTGGTGGGTAGCGAACAAATGCAGCCCCCTATCATCGGCGCAGATTTACAAACGCTGTTTGATGAATGCCTGCGATTTTATGATTTGCAGTAATAATTTAATCCTTAATGTAGAGGAAATCGAAATGAAGACTGACAGTTTGTTTACGGCCGTTCCCAACCTCCAAGATTTGCTTGAAACGGCCGATCACGTGGATGTCAAAACCATTGAGGGAAATATCAGTTTGCGAGAATTTGTCGCGGGGATGCTTTCTTACTCTCCAAGTTGGTTAACGTTCTTGTACAGGGTGCGCTGGTTCTTTGTCCGGTTACTGGGGATGAAGCAGGAAGGCGTTCCCGATGGACTGCATTTGCGCGCTGAAGATATCTCGTTTACGCCAGGGGATGCCGCTACTTTTTTCGCAGTCAAGATGGCCGAGGAAGAGAAATACTGGTTTTCAGGGATTACCGAATCACATCTGACGGCGCATTTGGGGGTGGTTGTAGAGCCCGGCCAACCACGTCGGTTTCATGTGGTGACGATTGTGCATTACCATCGTTGGACAGGGCCAGTGTACTTTAATGTGATACGGCCGTTTCACCACATTGTCGTCGGGCAAATGATGAAGGCGGGGGTGAAGCAGCCGCTACGCTTGCAGGAAGCTTAATAATCGGTCGGCGATTTCGTCGCGGACTTGGCGGAATACGGCCGTCAACTCTTCATCCGTCCCCGTGGCCTCCGCCGGATCGTAAAAGCCGATGTGGGTTTTCTGTCCCGCGTTCCCCAACCAAACCGGGCAGGTCTCTTTGGCCGAATCACAAACGGTGATCACATGGTCAAAATAGTGCTCCTTGAACAAATCGGTGGATTTGGACTCGTTTTGGCTTAAATCAATACCTAGCTCATCCATCACTTCTATTGCCTTAGGATGCACATAGCCGCTAGGCGCCGTGCCAGCCGAGTAAGCCACAAACTGCTCACCCAACTTCGCATTAATCAACCCTTCTGCCATCTGGCTACGGCAGGAGTTGCCGGTACACAATACCAAAACCTTTTTCATTTATTTCTCCCGCAACTAATTCTCCCGCAGCGTAGGTCAATTTTTAAAAATTGACCTACAAATCCAGCGCCGCCATCACTGTATTCAAATCTTTGTCGCCACGACCGCTCAGATTCACCAAAATGATTTGGTCAGGGCGCATTTTTGGGGCTTGTTTGATAGCTTCAGCCACCGCGTGGCTCGACTCCAGTGCCGGGATGATGCCCTCCGTTTTGCACAACGTTTGGAATGCCGCCAGCGCCTCTTCGTCGGTGGCGTAGGTATAGCCCGCCCGTTCCTGATCGCGCAGCAGGGCGTGCTCGGGCCCCACACTGGGGTAATCCAGCCCGGCGCTGATGCTGTGTGTCTCCATAATTTGGCCGTCGGGCGTTTGCATGACGTAACTCTTCGTGCCGTGCAGCACGCCAACCCGGGCAACGTTCATATCGGCAAAACGTGCCGCATGTTTGCCCTCTTTGATTCCTTTGCCGCCTGCCTCGACGCCAATGAGGTCCACACCTTCGTCATCGCGGAAGGCGTGGAAGATGCCCATCGCATTGCTGCCGCCGCCCACGCAGGCGATAATTGTGTCGGGCAAGCGGCCCACTTCATCCAGCATTTGCTGCCGCGCTTCATGGCCGATAACGCTTTGAAAGTCGCGCACCATCATGGGGTACGGATGCGGCCCCAGGACGGAACCGAGCAGGTAATGGGTGTTCTCCACATTGGTCACCCAGTCGCGGATGGCTTCGTTGATGGCGTCTTTAAGCGTTTTGCTGCCGCTCTCCACAGCGCGCACCTCAGCACCCAGCAGCTTCATACGGTAGACATTGGGCTGCTGGCGGGCAATATCCACACTGCCCATGTAAACGACGCAGTCCAAGCCTAGCAAGGCACAGGCGGTGGCGGTGCCCACGCCGTGCTGCCCCGCTCCCGTCTCGGCGACGATGCGCTGTTTGCCCATTCGTTTTGCCAGGAGCGCCTGACCCAGCGCATTGTTAATTTTATGCGCCCCGGTGTGGTTCAAATCTTCCCGCTTCAAGTAGATTTGTGCCCCCCCCAGGCTGGTGCTAAGTCGCTTGGCATAGCTGATGGGAGACGGCCGTCCCACATAGCTTTTTAATAAATGGGTAAACTCAGCCATAAACGCCGCGTCTTGCAGCGCCTCCCCATAGACTAGAATGAGTTCATCCAGGGCGGGCATGAGCGTTTCCGGCACAAATTGACCGCCGTAGGGGCCATATTTACCCCGTTCATCGGGAACAGATATAGATTGTGTCATGAAGGTATCCTCTTTTTGTCAGTGCGTGGCTGATTATAACAAGAGAACTAAATTGTGGGGTAAGCATCGGCAGTAAGTTCATAAAAAAATTTAGCCAGAATCTATTTCGGCGGTATACTTGCTCAAAATTTCTAGAGAGGAGGTTATTTTATGTTTGTTAATAAAATCACATGGACTGTCGGTCTCGCGTCCAGAATTCGCTGGGAAGAGACGGCCGTTCAGCAACAATATCTCAAACGCATTCATAATACGCCGACTCGGAAACGCTCTCGCTAAATTACGACGGGGGTATGTGTTCCAGAGTCGCCTAAAACCGCAGATTCCGCAGTTACACCTTGGACTTCCAGGACGCACCGTGATCTCTGTGGCAAAAAACAGAAATGGACACTAAATCATTACATACCCTTGAGTACCACAAAGTATTAAGCATTCTGGCAGGCTACACCAGCTTTAGCGCTGGCGAAGACCTTGCCCATAAGCTTCAGCCCACCACCGATCAGATATTAGCCGAACAATGGCAGCAAGAAACGGCCGAATCTCTCCTGCTGCTAGACACCCACCCCAACATCACTATCGGCGGAGCACGGGACGTGCGCCGCGCTGCCGACAACTCCCTGCGCGGCTTTACGCTGCCTGCCGAGGATTTACTCGATATTCGCGGCACACTGGTAGCAGCACGCCAGCTCAAGCGCCAGCTCATCAAAGTAGCGGAGGAGTTTCCTTACCTTGCCGCTATTGCGGAGCTCATTGAGGAATGCCCGGGATTGGTGGACAGCATCAGCAGCACCATCGACGAACGGGGTGAGGTCTTGGACAGCGCCAGTGCCAAGCTGGCAAAAATTCGAGGCGATCTGCGGACGGTACACGGCCGTATACAGGAAAAATTGCAGCGCTTGCTCAGCTCCAGCCAAAACCAATGGCTCCAGGAACCAATCATCACCATGCGAAGCGGCCGTTACGTTGTGCCCGTCAAATCAGATGCCAAAGGACGGATCAAAGGCATTGTCCACGACCAAAGCGGCAGCGGCGCAACTGTTTGGGTAGAGCCAATCGCCACGGTCGATCTCAACAATGAATTCCGCGGCCTGCAAATGAGCGAGCAAGCCGAGGTCGAGCGCGTTCTGGCTCAGCTATCTGCTCAGGTCGCCGACGTGGCAGAGCCTATTATTCGCATTGTGGAGCGAATGGCCGAACTGGACCTCATCTTTGCCCGTGCCAAATATGCCGCCATCATCAAAGGCGTGCCGCCCCACTTTGTTGATTGGCGCGAAGTGGCACAAGCCAAACCACCCAAACACGCCAACGAACTGGCCAAATGGTCACCGCCACCGCCCAATCTGCACCCCGGCTCCACCATATGGATTCGGGGCGCCCGTCATCCCTTGCTGCCGCCAAATGAAGTTATCCCCACGGATTTGACCCTGGGCGATGACATTTTTACAGTGCTCATCACCGGACCAAACACCGGTGGCAAAACGGTCAGCCTCAAAACCACTGGCCTCATGGTGCTGATGGCCCAATCTGGCCTGCACCTGCCTGCCATCGAAGCCAAATTAACCGTTTTTGAAGACGTATTTGCCGACATCGGCGATGAACAGTCCATCGAGCAAAGTCTCTCCACGTTCTCAGCCCACATGAGCAACATTATCCGCATCCTTTCACAAATAGATGATCGCTCGCTTGTGCTGCTAGACGAGCTTGGCTCCGGTACAGACCCGACAGAGGGTGCGGCGCTGGCCCAGGCTATCACCAGTTTCATGCGCGATAAAGGGGCAACCACCTTTATCGCCACGCATTACCCAGAGTTAAAGCTGTATGCCGACCAACAGCCCGGGGCTACCAACGCCTCGATGATGTTTGACATTGAAACGCTTTCCCCCACCTACGAAATGGCGATTGGCATTCCGGGCAAGTCCAACGCCTTTGCTATTGCCCGGCGGCTCGGGCTGGATGACACCATTCTGGATGAATCAATGGCGCTAACGGGCGCAGGCAGCAATGAAGCAGAGAATCTGCTGGATGCTATCTACGATTTGCGGGACAAAATGGCGTCAGAGGAAGCGGCGGCTCGGCTCATTCGGCGGCAGCTTGAGGATGAGAAAGACGTTCTGGCCAGACAGCTTGAGCAACTAGAAGAAGAGCGGGAAGCGGTGTTGGCCGAGGCCCAGGAAGAAGCGCGGCAGAAGATCGCCGCGATTGAGGATGAGCTGCGCCAGGCACGTCGTACCATCCGCGATGCGCAATCGCTTAACAAGCTAAAGCAGGTAAGCAAGGATGTTGCTACGTTGGAGGCGGAAGATGTGGCGCAGATTGCCCCCAAAGCAGCCAAAAGCCGCAAGCCAACCAGCAACCGTCTGGAACTGGCCGTCGGTGACAAGGTCACAGTCAAAACGCTCAATACGGAGGGCGAAATTGTCTCGCTGAGCAAATATGAGGCTTTGGTCGTTGTCGGCCGGTTGCAAATGCGCACCAAGCTGGGCGACCTTGAATTCAAGAGCCGTCCCAAAGAGGATGAGGCTGATTTGGAAACTACGCCACTTCACATGACGCGCTCTCCTGGCGTTGAGCTAGACATTCGCGGCCGTCGCGTGGAGGATGGGTTGGCTGAGCTGACCACGTTTATCGATCAGGCATATTTGTCACAGATGCCCTGGGTGCGGATTATCCATGGAAAAGGTACGGGGAAGCTAAGAACGGCCGTTCGCAAGTCGCTCAAAAAGAACAAGCACGTCTCATCATTTGAAGAAGGAAAAGATGGTGAGGGGGGTGCGGGCGTGACCGTTGCCAAATTTGCGGATGATTAAGACGTTGACTCAGACAGATGCAGGCGCAGAAACGGGTTCCAAGCTTGCTGTTTTCTCGCAGGAAACCATGTAAATGGCGTGGCTCTGGAAGAAAACAAAAAGCCTTGCATGAGCAAGGCTTTTTGCGGGAAGAGGAGAAAAAAGAGGAATTTGGGAATCAATTGGTGTCTGTTGCCCTTAGTTTACGGTAAGGTACTATAGATAGACAATAGGATGACCGTACCGATTTCTGGGTAGGTCTTGCGTGAAGCAATATTACAGTGACTTGTGAATGTAACTATGATCAAAACATGTGAGCATTGTGGACAAACGGTGATGGCGACAGACGGCCAATGTTGGCACTGTGGAAAATCACTGCCACAGAGCAAGTTAAAAAAACTGAAGCTGCCGCAGATCAGCACGGCCGTTCCCGACGACGCGCCCCTCCCGATGCCGCCCTTACGCATTATCTTGCTGTATGTTGGCTTAACGGCCGTTGCTCTCCTACTGTTAATCTCCACCACCCGCGCCATTGGGAAAGCCCCACTCTTTTTGTTTAGTGGCAATAGCATCGCGCTGCCCGGCTGGCAGCCAATCACCGACAGCCAACTTCAATTCACCGTCAACCTGCCAAACACTTGGCAAACCGTCGAGTTTGCTCGCGCTCCTGAAGCAGACGTAGCTGATCTGGCAAGCGGGCTGCCCTTACAAGCCCTGGGCAACACATTTGATGCCTTGGTAGCTGACACAGAATTGCTTTTACTGAGCGTGGAAAACGATACGGCCGTTTCAAGAATTCGCAGTCCAGCATTTGTCATCGTGGCCCAAAGTCAGCGTTTGCAACAGCTCTCCGCTGCTGAAATCATCAGCTATGCCGAACAGCAGCTTCCCAAAAGCATTTCCATCGAGGAGGTAGGCGTCTCCGAAAGCCTCACGGAGGAACCAATTGGCAATCTGGTTTTCGACGTTGAGCATGGGGGAGAATCGTGGCGCTGTCAGGAACAGTTTATTCCCAGCCAGCGCGGCACGTTTTTGGTTGTGGCCTGCACCGGCCTCGCCGAGTATTCGGCACATATCGCCGAATTTGCGACGATATTGCGCAGTTTTCAGCCACTCCGTTCCTAAGCCCCAGCAATACCCGTGACTACAGTCCCATCTGCTTGACGCTCTTTCGGCCACTCTGTACAATGCCAAGTAAGGCTTGTCAAAATGAGTTTGTTCATCATCCACATGCATTTTATGTAAAAACCAAAAAGAATTTTGAATTAGAATGAGCGGATAATTGGTTTTTACTCGAGCAAATCACAGAGAAATCACGCTTCGTTTTTCAAAGAACCTTCTGTGATTTGCTTAATTTCACCAAAACAAAATAGAGTTGGCGACCACATGACAAAGAAACAGAAACGGGCAGTTGAACACAATAGTTCTGGACTTGGCTTTTACGATTCCTGGCAGCTCGATAAGGCAATTGACGCTTTTTCTGCCGCCATTTCTGATGATCCAGAAAACCCCGAATACCATCTAAACTTAACCCGCGCCTACACGCGTGGCGGTGACTATGATCAGGCAATGGCAACTTTGGGTGGTTATCTGCAAACCGAAACCGAGGGAGACATCTCCGCGCGGTACGAACAGCTTTTCTCAACTGGCCTGGATGAAGTTGAATCAAATCTCATCGAAGGAATGAAGCAGTTGGATTTGCCCTTGCCTCAGATTGGTAAGGCCATTCAGATGTGGCTGGAATACCGCATTGCGATTGGTAGACGGCCGTTGCGTACGCCTAAACCCTCCCTGTGGGCTGGCGCTTTGGCCTACGCCATGATCAAAGTTAATTTTGTAGAGATTAGTCGCGCTCAAATTGCGGCCGTTTTTGGGATTAATGAGCGCTCTCTCAAAGAAAAATACAAAGAAATCGTTGAAACGCTGGACCTAATGCCCGCCGACTACCGCTACTTTACTGGTGAAGACAATCCGCTAGATAAACTGGTAGAGGCTGCTAATCTACTGGAACAGCTCGACCGCCACTTTCAAGACGATTAGCCCCACAACTTTCCCACGCCCCAGCACGTTACCATTTGCACTGACAGTCATGAACAAGGAGGTTCGATGGCACATCTTGGCGATGTTATTCGGCTAAAAACGGTGCAGGGAACGGCCGTATCCACCCCACATCACACAATCACGCCAGAATCCCGGGCTCTGGTAATACGTTTCCCTTTTGGCGGACTTGTATGGCAATGGCCAACGGCGGTCCTCGTCCAGCAAGGTGAACAAACCAAACGCCACGCCATCGTAGACGTCACGCGCCTGGCTACCTGGAGCATGCTATTCTTCAGCCTGGTGTTTACCCTCCTGCTCCGCCTTATTAAGAATAAACCTGAATAGAAGCTGGAGGCAGCTTGCTTACAAATCAAGCTGGCCACCACAGACAACTGGAGACGCCATGAGCGACAACTTCAATAAACTAATGCTCGAATCAGTCACAGACCAGAAATCTGCTAACGAACTTATCGGAAGACTGTTTGATGTCACCCGCTCTGATGCAGTTTACGGCCAACCCGTCACCGTGGGCGAACACACCATCATCACCGCCTCAGAATACATGGCAGGCATGGGCGTGGGCTACGGCAGCGGAGGAGGCATGAACCCTGAACAAGAGGATGGTGGTTTTGGCGGCGGCGGTGGTGGCGGTGGAACCACATTGGCGCGTCCGGTTGCTGCGATCATTGTGAGCCCCTCTGGCGTGCGCGTGGAACCCATTGTTGATGCCACGAAAATCGCCATTACCCTGTTTACGGCACTGGGTGCAATGGCGATGGCCCTACGCAAAATGAAATCTGGATGACAGTTAGCCCAGCGGCCATAAGTTACCGCCCGGCCCAGGCTAGCGATACCGCTGCTATCAAAGCCATTATCCGTGCCGTGAACATCAATCCACTCGGAATTAAGTGGCAGCGGTTTATTGTGGCTGTCGATGCAGACGGCCGTTTAATCGGCTGCGGGCAAATCAAGCAGCATCGAGATGGCTCCCGCGAGTTGGCGTCTATCGCCGTTCAAACAGCGTGGCGAAGGCAGGGTATAGCGGCTGCCATCATCCAACAGCTGCTACGTCGTGAAGAAACGGCCGTTTGGCTTACCTGCCTCAACAAGCTGATCCCATTTTATGCACAGTTTGGCTTCGTGGAAGCAAGTTCTGAAGACGACCAGGCTACGCCGCCTTATTTTCGGCTGGCCCGTCGATTCTTCAAGCTGTTCCAATGGTTTAGTCATGTACCAGGCTATCTTGCAATCATGTATTGGCCAGGCGACCGCTAGAAATCTCTGCATCTTCCGGAGGCGCTTCTAAAAACAATGCAGGAGCGCCAGCTCAATTATTTACATAAACATAACGCCCTACCCCCAAGCCACAACGCCCCGTTTCTAACATGTTTCTGACATAGGACTATTGTTTAATCACCCTCATTCCCTAAAATACTATAGACCTATTGTAAAGCGAATTGTCACGGTTGATACTATAAGAAATTCTACTGCAAAAACGGCCGAATCAATCTAACAAAGTTCCCAACAACCACGGTGTAAGTAAGAAAGATAGATAATTTACGTATCGTCAAATAGGTAAGCATAGTATAGGCACAGTTAGATTCGATTCGTTAAAGGACAACATCATGGAACAAATAAATACCCATGTTACAGTACCCATTGTTCCTCTTCGCGGCGGCGTCGTCTTCCCCGGTGTTACAACCACCATCTCAATTGGGCGACGTCGTTCGTTAGCAGCGGCCCAGGCGGCTGTTGAGCGCGGCGGGGAACTCCTTATCCTTGTACAGTACAATGCTGAAATTGAGCTGCCTAAGAAGGAAGATTTAGTCTCTGTTGGTGTTTTGGCCACAGTAAGAGACGTTCTGCGAACTCCCCATATGGGCGTGCAAATGCTCGTTGAGCTCCATCGTCGGGTTAAATTCGAAGCCTTGGAAACGGCCGAACCGTTTCTTACCGGTCAATACAGTGAACTAAGCGATCTTAGCGACAGTGAAGATGATCAGACAATCACAGAAGCGATCGCCTACCTGGAACAATATGCAGACGCGCTGGGTGAAGCCAACCAACAAGTGATGGCCACCACTCGCAGCAAAACCAGTGCTGGTGAATTAGCCGACTACATTGCCGGACTTCTAAACTTGCCCTTTGAAACCGAGATCGACCTTTTGGCCTCTACCAATGGCGAAAAACGACTCGAAATCACCATTGAGTTCCTAAAACAAGAGCTGCGGATTACCGAAGTGCGTAACAAGATTCAGCAAGATGCCCGCGAAGGGGCCGACAAGGCCCAACGCGAATATCTATTGCGTGAACAGATGCGCGCAATTCGCAAAGAGTTAGGCGAGGATGGCGAGAGCGTTCCAGACGAACTGCGCCAGAAAATTGAAGAAGCCAAGATGCCAGAGCCAGTATATGAACGGGCTGTAAAAGAACTAAAGCGGCTCGAGTACCAGGGTCAGCAGTCGGCAGAAGCCAGCGTCATCCGCACCTATCTGGAATGGTTGGTAGAATTACCCTGGCACAATACCACTGAAGACAACCTGGACATCCAGCACGTCCGGCAGGTGCTAGATGAAGATCATTATGGTCTGGATGAGGTGAAAGACCGCATCGTGGAGTATGTCGCTGTGCGCAAGTTGGCAGGCACCAAAATGCGCGGAGCGATTATTAATCTGAACGGCCCGCCAGGAGTTGGCAAAACCTCCATCGCCACTTCGGTGGCACGCGCCATTGGGCGCGAGATGGTGCGTATTAGCCTGGGTGGCGTACGTGATGAAGCCGAGATTCGTGGCCATCGCCGCACTTATATTGGTGCCATTCCCGGGCGTATCATCCGTTCACTAAGAGATGCCGGAACGCGCAATCCCGTTGTTGTTCTCGATGAGATTGATAAGGTCGGTACAGATTGGCGTGGAGATCCATCTTCGGCGCTGCTTGAAGTGCTTGACCCGGAACAAAACAGCACCTTCACCGATCATTACCTGGAAGTGCCATTTGATCTTAGTCAGGTCATCTTCATCACGACCTCAAACCAACTAAACACGATTCCTGCGCCATTGCTAGATCGCATGGAAACAATTACGATGCCTGGCTACATTGAAGAAGAAAAAGTAGCCATCGCTGCAGGATATTTGTTGCCCAAACAGCTGGAAGGTCACGGCATTAGCAATGTTGAGGTAACGCTGTCAAACGACTCTTTGCAACACCTTATTCGCTACTATACCCGTGAGGCTGGCGTGCGCGGACTGGAGCGCAGCATCGGGTCTGTCGTCCGTAAAATTGCGGTAAAAGTTGCCAGTGGTGAGTCTGGGCCCTTTGCCGTGACACCTGATGACGTCACTGAGCATCTTGGCCCTACCAAGTTTCGCTATGGTTTGGCCGAAGAGAAAGATGAGGTTGGCGTGGTGACGGGGTTGGCGGTAAGCAGCTTTGGCGGCGACACCTTGCCTATTGAAGTAAGTCTTAGCGAAGGCAACGGCAAAATCACATTAACTGGTTCGTTGGGTGACGTCATGCGCGAATCGGCGCAGGCAGCCCTGACCTATGCCCGCGCCAATGCACGGTCATTGGGGTTGGAAACAACCATTTTTGACAAGGTAAACATTCATGTGCACGTACCAGATGGAGCCACCCCAAAAGATGGTCCGAGCGCGGGAATTGGCATGGCTACCGCGATCATTTCTGCCTTTACTCGCCGCCCTGTGCGCCGCGACGTAGCTATGACAGGTGAAGTAACGTTGCGCGGCAAGGTACTGGCTATCGGCGGTCTGAAATCGAAGACGATTGCAGCCCATCGTGCTGGTATTAAAACCGTGCTTTTGCCCAAAGAAAATGCGAAGGACATTCCCGAACTGCCAGATTCAATTCGGCAAGAGATGGAATTGATACCAGTCAGCCATTTGCATGAGGTTTTGTCAATTGCCCTGCTCACGGGCACAGAACCACCCTTTTCTGTTGCCGCGGGGCAGGACGGGATAAACGTCCCTCTGCCTGCGAAGCCAAACGGATCTACCGTGCCACCGTTGCGTGCGGATAGAGAAGATTAACAACTCGATTTGTGTCAATATTCATTTGCGCCGCTATCAAAAAGATAGCGGCGTTTTTTTTGTTTCTGGTGAAGATGTTCACCTAAACTAGGTGAAGGTTGACGCTGTCATGATACTAAAAATGAGATATGTTTGGCAGTAGTTTTTCTTCGTAGTTGCATGGCAGGTTTAACCGAGAGATTAAATAAGGAAGTCTAACAGATGAAAGAATACAGTATGGTACAAGATTTGGCGGCATTGCTGCCGGAAATCCCCGCGGAGTCGATTGTGAGCCGCAAGGTATACAGTGACGAGTTGCTAAAGGTGACATTGTTTGGTTTTGCTGCTGGGGAAGAGCTTACTGAGCACACGGCCGCTTTTCCCGCTACCCTGCAATTTTTAAGCGGTGACGCGACGTTGATGCTCGGGGAAGATGTTTTTGAAGTCCATGCGGGCAGTTGGGTACAGATGCCGGCACATCTGCCTCACAGCGTATTGGCCAAAACGGCCGTTTCCATGCTGCTTACCCTAACCGTGAGTAAATAAAGCCAAATTACCCTTCGCCAAACAAGGGTTATAGGGTCACAGATGACGCATTTACAAAGCAAAACAAAGCGGCCGTCTCGCTTCCGCAAGCAGCTGATTTTACCGGCAGAGCACGGCTCCTGGGCCTGGTTGTTGGTGCCCTTTGTTACAGGAACGGCCGTTGCCCAAACCTTTGCGCTGCCTGTCTGGTTGGTGCTGATTAGCGGGCTCGCGCTCTTTCTGCTGCGCCAGCCCGCCACCGTGTGGTTACGCGTGCGCCAAGGCAAGG
>CBDUOF010000110.1:0-14192 GCA_965368765.1 uncultured Anaerolineae bacterium
ATGCGGGCAAAACGGCCGTTTTGTCGTTTAGTTGATAGCAGCGAAGTGGTAAACGTAAAGGGTGCATGACCGTTCACAAACCCTTACCTATTACTTTTCACTCGCCTATCCTTTTCACTGTATAATGCTGATGTGCCCGGTTGCATCGCAGGTAAGTAAAAGCACAAATTTCAGGTTGTTTTTGTTAAAAGGCTTTGCGCTTTTACATACAAGGAGTAGATAAATGACAGCATTTAGCCCAGAAGAGATGGAACACGCAACGGCCGTTCTCAATTCGGTTCGCGATGATTGGTTGACCCGTGATGGCGTAACGGCCGTTGATTTAGGCTTTAAATGGTCACAGGGGCTCATGACGGGCAAACTCTCCATTCGTGTTCATGTGGCCCAAAAGCGCCCGGTTGCAGAACTAACCGAGGCGGATCTTTTTCCAGAAGAGCTAGACGGCATTCCCGTCGATGTCATTGAAGCCGAGTATGGCCTCCAACTGCTGCCGGGCAGTTCACAGCTAGAAGCCGCTCCCGAGGCCCGAAAGGCCCGCTACGATCCGATTCCGCTTGGCGTGAGCGTAGGCAACCCGCGCATCACCGCTGGCACCCTCGGAGCCAAAGTGTACGATGCCACCAGCTTGCAGCCAATGGCCTTAAGCAACTGGCACGTCTTTGTAGGCAGCCCGTCCGGAGCGCCGGGCGAATCTATTTGGCAACCGGGCTCGCTAGACGGTGGCCAAAGCACAGATACGTTTGCTACGTTGAGTCGCTTTATTCTCAGCCCGTATGATGCGGCTGTGGCGCACTTAACCGACAGTCGCGACGTGCTTACCGAAACGCTAGACCATGATGTCATTGAGGATGTGACGACGCCACAGTTGGGGATGCTGGTTTGGAAAAGCGGCCGTACCACAGAACGAACCAAAGGGTTTATCGACGGCATCAAAATGTCTACCTCCGTCAATTATGGCGCAGCGGGTGTGCGGGTCATGCAAGAAGTCATTCGGATTGTGCCACGACCCGGTGCGGGCAACATTGAAATTAGCATGGGTGGCGATTCTGGTTCAATTTGGGTGGACGAAGCAAGTGGCAAAGGTGTCGGGCTGCATTTTGCTGGTGAAGTAGGAAGTGCGCCAGAACATGGGCTAGCCAATGAGCTGCAGCCCGTTTTGGATGTACTGGATGTGTTGATGCCGGCGCAACGGCCGTCTGACCCCGTTCCTGCTCCTGACCCTGATCCTGACGACACGCTACCACCGCCGCCAGATGAGAATGATTTCCCACCGCCTCCAACGCCTAGCCTCATGCAGCGTTTTTGGCAACGTGTTAAAAACTTTTGGCAAAATCTATTTGGCTGATACACCTTACTCAGCCAGGATAAATCTTAATATTTTCTGAGTGAACGCAGGATGGCGACACCGCTCCTCTGTTCAACCGCTAGAATAGTAAATGGGTGCCACTTTTTTACTTATTTAATGGCAGTTTTGGTAACGTAACGATTTTATGATGGGTTGGAAGCTGCGGGGATTCTTTGGGTTGTTTTGTTTACTGGCACTGGCTGGTTGTGCCAGCTTCTCTGCTGTTCCCGAAACCAGCCAACCAAACACGGCCGTTTCCAGCCCCAATCCACCACAGGATACGGCCGTTGCGCCAGATAGTCCCACCGCCTCCATTCCGCCCACCAATACCGCAGCCCCGGCGCCCAGCCCAGCCAACACGCCCCTTCCCGTATTGCCCGATCTTTCCATTTCTGAGGACGATGTTTTTCTCTACCCCCTTCCAGAAATCTATGCCGGAGACCGCGTGACCTTCCAGATTTTGGCCCATGTGCCAGAAAATATAGACCCGCACTCCGTTACCGTGCATGTACTCGTTAACTATGCGGATGTAGCCGAAGGCACGTTAAGCTCGCCCAATTTGGCCGGCGACGCGGTTGGCTTGTTTGAATGGGCCTGGGACACCACCGATGCCACGGGTGAACATTTGGTTCACGTTATATTAGACAGGTACGACACCATCTCAACAGGCGATGAAAATCAGGAAAACAACCAGGTTGCGCTCACGGTGCCGGTGCGCAACCCGCAGGCACTGCCGCCAAACGAGCGTAACGCCACCTGGGTATCAGCCGAAACAAATTGTTGTTTTGTCCATGTGGTTAGCGGAACGGCCGCTTATCGGGATTTGCCAGAATTATTGATCACCGTAGAAACGGCCGTACAAGAAGCGGCGACCCGTTTAGAAGTGGAACTTTCCCGCAAAGTCGATATTTACCTGGTTGACCGCGTCATAGGGCAAGGCGGTTATGCAGGCAACGCAGTTGTCATATCCTATTTAGATCGCCAATATGCCAGCCATGGCTTTGAACGAGTGCTTATCCATGAAGCTGTTCACATATTGGATCGGCAGTTTGCGCCAGATCGCATTACCTTTCTCGCCGAAGGATTGGCTGTTTGGGCCAGCGGAGGTCATTACAAAGTAGAAGATATTCAGCAGCGCTCTGCAGCCCTGATCTCACTCAACCAATATATCCCGCTGGCGCAGCTCATTGATGACTTCTATCCAGTGCAGCACGAAATCGGCTATCTGGAATCTGCCGGATTTGTGAACTATCTCATCGACACCTACGGGTGGCCACAGTTCAAACAATTTTACGCGGCTGTCACCGCTGATGATGCAGCCACCCTAGCACAGGCTGTGGATCTCAATTTGCAGCAACAGTACAACCTTACCCTGGCTGAAGCAGAAGCAAACTGGTTGGCCTATCTGGCCAACCTGCCAGAAGACAATAATGCCTTAATCGATCTGCAAACGACCATTCGCTACTATAATGTGATGCGCCGCTACCAGCAGCTTTACGATCCTTCCGCGTACTTCCTCACGGCCTGGCTGCCATATCCCGGCTCGCTGCAAACGGAAGGCAACCCGGCAGACCTTACCCGCCATCCCCAGGAAGAGATCAATGTGACGTTAGAGGTGATTTTGGAAGCCGCAGATGTCGCCCTACGCAGTGGCGACTACAACAAGGCAACTGTACTATTAGACAGCGTCACGCGCGTATTAGACAACGATGGCGAGTTTATTGACCCCTTGGCCGCCAGCTATCAAAACCTGGTTCGTTTACTAACAAATCAAGGCTACAACGTTCAACAAGTTTCTTTAGATGGTGATCGGGCGGTTGTGCAGGTAAATGGCAACAATACGGCCGTTCTTACGCAACTCTCACTCACATTATCTGGGCAAAATTGGGTTCTTTCCAATTAGCTTAAAAACAATCTTTTTTATCCTTGCCATCATGGATAAATTTTAACTTTATGCTACAATGCCCCTGAGCGTGAACAGCAAACCAACCACTTTTCTTGGTAGTAACTGGGCATCGGTTTTGCAAGCCAGCAGATGCCAACAAAGGATGCGCTCACCAATGAGTTAAATTTAACGCAGCGTATCCGCAAGGCTTGACCAAGTACAAAGCCAAAAAACAAAAGGGTCAAGCTTAGAAGAGGGTAAACATGATCGAAGTTGTCGTAGACAGCATCCGCATCAGCCTTGTATCTCAACATCGCATCGTGGTGCTAAAAGAAATTGATAGCGAACGCCAATTACCTATCTGGATTGGCCCCTATGAAGCTGATGCCATTACCATCGAACTTCAGGATGTGGAAATGGCTCGTCCCGTCACCCATGACCTGCTAAAAAACGTTATTACCACCATGGGTGGCAAAGTCTCCCATGTGCTAATCAAAGCGCTCAACGACGGCGTCTTCTATGCCAGCCTGTTCATCGATGTGAACGGCGAACTGCAAGAGATTGACAGCCGTTCTTCCGATGCCATCGCCCTGGCCGTACGCGTCAAAGTTCCTGTATTTGTAGCACCAGCGATCATGGATGAGGTTGGCGTTTTGCCAGAGCCAAACATTCTTCAAGAGAGTGCCGAAGAGGGCGAAGATGGGGAGCCGGAAACCCTAGACATCTTCACCGACTTTGTCGATACGCTCGATTTTGAAGATTTTGACGAATAAACCATACTTTATTGGACAACAATCCAATCGATGACCCTTAAACGTGAAATGTACCGCAAGTGCATTTCACGTTTTCAGTCTAAACGCAGGTATCCTTAACGCACATGAGCACGATTGAACGCCTCCCCCCACATAGCATGGAAGCCGAAGAAGCTGTGCTCGGGTCTCTCATGATCGACCCGGACGCACTCTTTGAAGTCTCCAATTTTTTGCGCCCAGAAGCATTTTATCGCACGTCAAATCGATGGATTTATGAAGCCATCCTCGGCCTGAGCGAGCGTCGGGAACCCCTCGACTTTGTCACCCTCACTGAGGAGCTGCGGCGGCGGGAACAGCTGGAAGAGGTAGGCGGTGAAGCCTACGTTATTGGCCTTATCAACGCCGTTCCAACGGCTATCAACGCCCGCAACTATGCCAAGCTGGTGGAGGCTGCTGCCTTACGACGCAAGCTCATTGGTGCGGCCGGCACGATCGCCAACCTCGCCTACGATGAAGCCGAAGACATCAACGTCGTCATCGATCGCTCTGAATCCGCCTTGTTTAGCATTAGCGAACAGCGGACCACGCGTGATCTGGTTCCGGTCAAGCAAATTGCAGGCGAATATCTAGATCGTGTCCAGCGCCTGATGGAGCAGGGAGATGATGTAATCGGTGTACCCACTGGCTTCACCGATCTCGATCGCATGTTGGGCGGCCTGAACCGCTCTGATCTGCTGATCCTGGCAGCGCGGCCCGGTATGGGCAAGACAAGCCTGCAAAATGCGATTGCCCTGACGGCCGCCATGCGCTATGGCAAGCGTGTGGCCATGTTCAACCTGGAAATGTCGGGCGAGCAGTTGGTGCAGCGCATGATCGCCTCTGAAACCCGCATTGATTCCCAAAGGTTGCGGCGCGGGCAGCTGCATGAACACGAACTCCCTATCTTTATGGAGGCAATCGGCCGTTTATCGGAAACACGCATCTTCATCGATGACACGCCTTCCATAACAACCAATCAGCTGCGCACCAAGTGTCGCCGTCTCTACGCCGAACATGGCCTCGATCTGGTCATCATCGACTATTTGCAGCTGATGTCGGCAGAACATTCCACCAACAATCGCGTTATGGAAATCAGCGAGATTTCTCGCGGTCTAAAGGGGTTGGCCCGTGAGCTGGATGTACCAGTGTTGGCCGCCGCACAGCTAAGCCGTGCTGTAGAACAGCGTCAAGACAAACATCCACAGCTCTCCGATTTGCGCGATTCCGGTAGTATTGAGCAGGATGCCGACATTGTGATGTTTATTTACCGGGATGAGTACTACAACCCAGACACCACGGAACGGCCGAATATTGCTGAACTCACTATCGCCAAACATCGCAATGGCCCCACTGGCAGCATCGATCTCTATTGGCACAGCAAACTGGCCACCTTCCGCAACCTGCAGCGCCAGGAAATAAATCTGTAACCCGGTAATCGATTCGCTTTCAGAAAGCACCACGCCTTGCTGACCGAAAATTGACAATTAACAAGTAACCATTCACAATTACCATTATGAAAGGTTTCCCCGGCTTTCCAGACGGAAAATTGCGCACAACCATTGTGCCCAATCTTTTTTTCAGCGACCTGTTGCCCACAATCGACAACATGGCGGAGCTGAAAGTGACGCTGTATGCCTTTTGGGCGATGGGTCAAAAAGACGGCAAGGTGCGCTACCTGCGTCTGACAGATTTTTTGAATGACACAGAGTTTGTCAAAGGGTTGGGGCCAACGACTGCGCTGGCAACGGAAGCGTTAATGGATGGCATTGAGCGAGCCGTGGCCCGAGGCACATTTTTGCACGTCAACATTGAAAGCGCTGACGGCAAGATGGACCTCTACTTTTTTAATACAGAAAAAGGGCGGGCTGCCTTTGAGGGGATTACCAAAGGGGAGTGGCGGCCAAACCCGGATGAGGATGAGCCGATTACGCTGCTGGTGGAACGGCCGAATATCTTTATCCTCTACGAACAAAATATTGGTCCCCTTACCCCCATGGTGGCCGACGAGCTGCGCGACGCTGAGCAAACCTATCCGCTCCGTTGGATAGAAGAAGCTATAGAAGCGGCCGTTGCTAATAACGTACGCAAGTGGCGCTACATCGTCTCCATTTTGGAACGATGGCGCCAGGAAGGAAAACAAGATGGAATCGGCCGGCGAGATACTCAAAAAGAGCTACGCCAATCAGTCCCAGACGAATATCGTGACATCATCAAGCGGTAATACGGCGCCAGATGACTCTGCAAGAGCCGCTGGCCTTGGCCAGCCCGACTGCCCACATTGTGACGGGTTAGGCTACGTGATCCCAGATGTGCCGCCAATAGACCCGCGCTTTGGCCGTGCCGTGGCCTGCACCTGTCGCGCTGCCGAGCGTGAGATGGCTCGCATTGACGGGTTGATGCAGTTGAGCCAGCTTGGGGCGCTCCATAACTGCACGTTTGATGCCTTTCTACCGGATGGTCATGGCTTGACCCCAGGCAGACAGCTCAACCTGAAACTGGCTTTCGATAGGGCTGTGGCCTATGCGGAAAAGCCTGAGGGGTGGCTGGTGCTGAAAGGTGGCTATGGTTGTGGCAAAACCCATTTGGCAGCGGCCATTGCCAACCAGCGCATTGCCATGGGACATGCCGCGTTGTTCGTTAGCACACCAGATTTGCTTGATCATCTGCGAGCCTCATTTAGCCCTAATTCCACGACTGGCTATGATGAGCGGTTTGAGCAAATTCGCAATACGAAGCTGCTCATTCTGGACGATTTAGGCACACAAAGTAACAGCGAGTGGGCGCAAGAGAAACTGTATCAGATATTTAACCATCGCTACAATAATCACCTACCCACCGTAGTGACCACAAATTTAGAACTGGAAGCCATAGAAATTCGGATTCGTTCGCGAATGGTGGATCCTAGCCTGGTACAGATTATTCACATCGCTGCGCCCGATTTTCGCCGCGCCGGCGTGGATCAAGAGCAGTCTGAACTGTCCTCGTTGAGCCTGCACCATGATAAAACCTTTGACAGCTTCAATTTGCGGGAGCGGGAGCTGCCCCGCGGCCAGGCAGCCAACTTACGCAATGCCTTTGACACGGCGCACGAGTTTGCTGAAGCACCTTCTGATTGGTTGGTGTTCAACAGCGTGGGGTATGGCAACGGCAAAACCCATCTGGCAGCGGCGATTGCCAACTATGTAACCAATCTTGGAGAACCCGTGCTCTTTATCTTGGTGCCAGATCTACTGGATCATTTGCGCGCCACGTTTAATCCAGCCAGTGGCATGCGCTATGATAAGCGATTTGACGAGGTAAAAACGGCACCGCTGCTTATTTTGGATGATTTGGGGACGGAGAGCGCCACAGCCTGGGCGCGGGAGAAGCTGTATCAGTTGTTCAACTATCGCTATAATGCCCGCCTGCCCACGGTCATTACAACAGCGACGCCAATCGATGAGATTGATCCACGACTGGCTACGCGAATGCTGGACGGCAGCCGCTGCACGTTTTTCTTGCTGGAAGTGCCCAGCTACCGGGGTGGCGTAAAGCCGAAGCGAAGTCGTAAACGGTAATTCTTAAGCAGACGGCCGCATGATGCTCACCGATTACTGCCCTTCTGGAATAATCAACTGTGTGCCAATGGCAACGCGGTCCGGGTTGGGAATGTCGTTGGCAGCAATGATGGCCTGAACGGTGACGCCATATTGTTGGGCAATGGCGGTGAGGGTTTCCCCAGCCTGCACCGTGTGGGTTTGGGCAGGAACGGCCGTGGGGAAATCTTCTGGTTTTTCTGGTTCGGGGGCAGCTGCTGTGGGAGAAACGACCGTATCCTCACTGTCCACCGTCTCTTCAGACCCCGTATCTTCCAACGCTGCGTCTTCAGACTCGGAGGCTGCATCTTCGGCGCCTGCGTCATCCGTGGGCAGTTCTGTGGCTTCCGGCTTAATCTGCTCGGCTTCTGTCTCCGTAGTGAACAAGGGTGCCACGGGTTGACCTTCCCCCAACACCGCCGGGACAATCTTACCGAAGATCAACGGCCGTAACAAAGCAATTATAAGCACCGTAAACAACAGCACACCGGTCAGAATGACAAATTTGGCCACTTCCCCTTGCGTATCTTCTGCCGCTTCCACGACCACAGTATTAGTCTGGGCCTGCTGTTCTGCAACTTCATCTTGTTCCGCATTTGCATCGCTCATTGGTACTTCTCCTCTTCAATACAAGTGCCAACTCTTCAACCCAACAACATTATGACAAATGATGTCCCAGATTAGCAGGCTTATCCAGTTTGGTCAAGCCAAAGCGACTTCTGGTAGAATGCTGCCAGTTAAGGAGACAATGCATGGCAAAATCGAACTGGCTCGGCTGGCTCTTTCTGGTGGTTGTGTTAACCCTAATCGTCGCTCAAGAAAGACTGCCCGTGACGGCGGGGAGCAGCAGTGCACTTTATTTACCATTGGTGAGCTCACCACCACGCGGGCCAAATTTGCTGCCTAACCCCTCGTTTGAGGCTGGCTGGTATCACCTCGATAACATTCCCGAACTGCAAATCCCAGAGGGATGGCAATTTGCCTATGCCGTGGGAGAAAATCCGCTCGACCCTGACGAATGGAACAATTGGCTGCCACCCGAAACGCGTGTTTTGCCTTCGGCATTTTTGCCACCCGCCGAACACGACTTGTTCATTTGGGATGGCGACCAGACAGTGAAGGTGTTTAAGGAGTCTGGGGCAATTAGCTTTGAGCTGACAACGGCCGTTTCCCTAAGCCCGGGCACTTACATACTGGAAATCAATCTCTTTCCTGATTTGGTGGTGGGGTATGACAATGGGCAAAAAATATGGGCCCCCGACCCGCTTTCTGGCGAAGTAAAATTGATTGCGGGAAGCGGCACAACTGGCTGGCTACTGCCCACTTTTGGCCAAAAGAATCGGCTGCGCACCACATTTACCGTAGGGCAATCACAAACCATTGTCGTCGGCGCTGCCATACGTGGCCGCTGGGCCATCCAAAACAATGGGTGGTTTCTGGATGATTGGTGGTTGTATCGCCAATAAGAAAAGAAGCAGATATTGATGGCAAATAAGATAGGAACGTTGGCAGAAAAATCACTCCACGCGGGCATAAAGTCGTGGTACGGCCGTCCCGGCGATAGGTTCGAGGTGAACGTCGATGGCTTTGTCATAGACATTGTGCGGGGCGACCAGCTGATTGAAATACAGACGCGCCATTTTGGGGCGATGAAGCGAAAGCTGAAACGACTACTGGACGATCATCAAATTCTGCTGCTGCATCCAATCGCACAGGAAAAATGGATCGTCCGGGAAACGGCCGTTGGTGAACCGATCAGCCGCCGGAAATCACCCAAAAAAGGAAACCTGCTCGACCTATTTTCCGAATTGATGCGCATTCCCCATCTGCTGTCCCATCCTAATTTAACCGTTGGCGTCCTGCTTACCCAACAGGAGGAGATTTGGCGCGACGACGGCCTGGGAAGCTGGCGGCGTAAGGGCTGGAGCCTGCATGATCACCTATTGCTGAACGTCGTGGGGCAGCAACTTTTTGCGTCACCCGCAGAACTGCGCTCCTGGTTACCGCCTGAGCTGCCCGAACCCTTTACGAATCAGCAGCTGGCTAAAATGGCAAAAATACGGCCGAATCTGGCACAGCGCATCACCTACACATTGGCACGCTGCGGCGTCGTAGAAAAAGTTGGCAAAGCGGGGCGAGCCAATTTGCATCAGTTTGTCGTGTATCTCAATCGTTGAAAAGCGCTTGATTTCATCGGGATATCGTCAGGTTTCCCAGACAACAAAACCGTATACTTCCTCTTGTCATTTCGCTGTAAGGTAGAAAAGATAACCCGAAAAAGTTTACATAAAATATAATATACCTCATTGAGCTCAACGTCGATGTCCGCCAGATTGCGACGGCAATCACAAAAAACTGTTGATAGCTTTGCGCCTCGACACAACAATCTTGTTGGCGAAGTCAGCAGAATGCGGAAGACAGTGGGAGTTAGCTATCTACCCTTACCAGGTGTCGTTTGCAGATTTTAATAAGAGGAGATTTTTTATGAGTGAATTATCAGTCTCAGTTTACGAAACAACCAGTCACTGGCGTTTTGACTGGGTTTTGCCAGTTTTATTTCAGCCGCGACGCGCTTTTAGCCGAATTTCAGAAATGGATACGGCCGTATGGCGCACGCCCATTCTCGTTCTAATCCTTACCGGTCTGTTGAGCAGCCTGGTGGAAGGTGGTCTCAAAGCCGCTGCCGCTGCCAGTGGGCAGATAACATTGCCATCCGGCTGGGAATATTACACGCCAGAGCAGCAGGCCCAATTCCAACAAGCCATGACCGCGACCAGTGGCCCTGTTTTTACGTATCTATTGCCCGCCGTCATGGCCATTTTAGGCGTCTATCTGGGCTGGCTGGTGCTAGGCTGGCTGCTCCACCTCGGCTTAACGCTGCTGGGCGGGCGAGGCAGCAGTCAGCAGGTACTCAACGTGACGGCCTGGTCACTGTTGCCCTTTGCCCTACGCGACGTGGTGCGCACGGTGGCCATGTGGAACAACGGGGAACTGCTCAGCACCTTGGGGCTATCTGGATTTGCCCCGCCCGGTGAAGGCTCGCTGATGCTTTATCTGGCTGCCGTGCTTGCCTTTGTCGACATTTACCTGCTGTGGCATTGGGTGCTGCTGGGTATTGGGCTTTCTGCTGGATCGAACCTGAGCAAAAGTAAAACGTGGACGGCCGTTCTCCTCACCGCCATCGCGCTCTTCTTGCTGCGTGGTTTGCCAGCGCTTATTTCAGCCCAGTTCAGCGACCTGACTGTGATACGGCCGTTTTTCTAAGGCCCATTAGCGGTCATCTATAAACGGTAAGGTTTTAGCCAACCACCCATTACCGTGCATGGATAACCGACCACTGGCTACTGACTATGTCCTTTATCGACATTACACACGTACGCAAAACTTACCAGATGGGGCGTGAAAAAGTTCATGCCCTGGCAGACGTAAACCTGCGTATTGAACCCAACACGTTTTGGGCCGTCATGGGGCCGTCTGGCTCAGGTAAAAGCACCCTGCTCTACCTGCTGGGTGGCCTGGATCGCCCCAGCAGCGGCGAAATTCAGGTAGGCAAGCAGTCCATTGGCACATTGGATGAGAACAGATTGGCAATATTCCGTCAGCAAACAATCGGCTTTATCTTCCAATCGTTTAATCTCATTCCCAGTCTCAGTGCCCTGGACAACGTCGCTTTCCCCATGCGCTTTGCCCGCGTGCCGCGTCAACAAAGGCACGCTCGCGCTTTTGAGCTGCTGCAGCGGGTGGGCCTGGGCGACCGGGTTCACCATAAGCCCACAGAGCTTTCTGGGGGGCAGCAGCAGCGCGTCGCTGTGGCCCGTGCCCTGGTGAACAATCCACGGCTCATTCTGGCTGATGAGCCAACCGGAAACCTGGACACAGCAAGCGGCAACAGCATTATGCAGATTTTGGCCGACCTGCACCAAAACGGCCGTACGGTGCTTGTCGTCACCCATGACCCACGCATGGTGGCCTATGCCACCGACACGGTTCATATGCTGGACGGCCGTATTGTTTCCGACGCCGAATATGAAGCGGCGACAACTATTCATTAAGTGACCTGGCGTTGAAACCCCAGGCTCGAGGCAATCTAATGAAGCAATCTCTTACACAAAAACTAATTCTGATTTTGTTTTCACTCCTGTTTGTAGCCGGTTCGTTATCCAGTGGATTTGCTCCTGCGGCAGCCCAGGCAGACACGCCCACACCAACCTCCACGGCTTCGCCTACGCCGTCAATTGCGGTTACGGCCGTTCAGCCCAACAGCGTCAGCAACCTTACCGCCACCGAACTGGTCATCACCGGCAGTGGGTTTGCCGACGGCGCAGTGCTTATTTTGTCTGGTTCAGGCGGCTTGAGCACCACCTTTGTCAGCAGCAGTCTACTGCGAGCCAACCTGCCTGCAGGCACTGCACCGGGCAACTACAGCGTTACCGTCGTCAATCCCGACGCCGTTAGCGCCACGCTGGGCAATGCCCTGACGGTAACCGCTCCGGCTGGCCCCACAAGCACGCCCGCGGCAACGAACACGCCAGCCCCGACTGACTTTGTACGGCCGTTACTCGTCGTCAACAGCTACGGCGCCAGCTCCGCTGAAATCGCCCCTGGCGAAAATATAGCCTTCGAGATGACCATCGCCAATGCCGGGCAAAGCCGAGCCACAAATGTGGTGGCCACGTTCATCGCGGGGAACTTCACCGCCCGCGATACAGGCGGTGTTCAGGCGCTGGGCACGCTTGAGCCGGGCGGCACGGTGCGCTTCTGGCAGCCGCTGGCCGCCAGTCGTGATCTGGCCGGGCAAAGCATCGGGTCCCTGGAAGTGCGCGTTGATTACACCGATTTTAACGGCACCAGCTACAGCGAAACGTTTGCCCTCACCTTCCCCATTAAACGGGCTGCTACCGGTGGCACTGCCCCATCGGCTACGCCAACGCCCACGGCAACGGCAACCGCCACCAGCGGCCCCATCCTGCGGCCACAGCTTTTGGTTACCAGCTATGAGATTGACCAGGAGCAGCTGCAGCCGGGCATGACCTTCTCCTTAAACCTAACGGTTCGCAATCAGGGCAACAGCGATGCCCGTCGAGTTACGATGATTTTGGGCGGCGGCAGCACGACAGGAGGCACCGTTGACGGCACGCCCGTACCTGGCGGGGGTCTGAACGGCGCTGGCGGTGATTTCGGTAAATTTGCGCCGGTGGGCGCCTCTAATGTGCAGACATTGGGCGATTTGGCTCAGGATGGATCCCTGCAGGCCAGCATGGCCCTGATTGTGAATGCCGCCACAGAGCCGGGCGCCTATCCGGTAAAGGTTTCATTTGTTTACACCGATGAGCGGAACAACAGTTATGAAGATGATCAGGTCATTACGCTGCTGGTATACAAACGGCCGTCTGTCGAAATGGACTTCTACAGCCCTGTGTTTGACTTTTTTGTAGGTCAGCCAGGCAGCTTGCCCTTGCAGTTGGTCAATAGTGGTCGGGGAACGGCCGCTTTCGGCAACTTCAGCGTGACGGGCGAGGGCGCAACCTTTGAAAACAACAGCTTCTTTGTCGGCACGCTCGATCCCGGGGGCTTTTTCCCACTCGATGCCGTTATTTATCCCGAAATTCCCGGGCCGCTGGAATTGGAATTGCGTGTCAACTACATTGACGATTTCAGCCAGCCGCAGGTGCTCACGAAAACACTCACCATCAACGTCATCGAAGCGCCTATCTTTGAAGAACCAATCGACGGGTTTCCCGAAGAGCCGTTCCCTGAAGTGGTTGAACAACCAGAGACCGTTGGCCAAAAGGTGTGGCGCTTCATTCTCGGCCTGCTCGGTCTAAGCAGTGGCCTGCCCCAACCCGCCCAACCGGATTTTGGGGTGCCGGGTGAGTTTCCTGATGGCTCTTTTGACGGGCCGATTGAAGGGCCGGTATTTGGACCGTAGGAAGAAGGCGAATAGAGACGGGAGATTTCCGTAAAACCCCAATCTCTAGTCTCCAATCCTCAAGCAAAGGTTGTTAAATGAGCATTCTCGATCTACTTTCACTTGTGTGGGAAAACCTGGCGCGGCGCAAAGGGCGAGTGGCCCTAACGGCCGTTGGCGTCATCATTGGCACGGCGGCGGTGGTGCTGTTGGTGTCCCTGGGCAATGGCCTACAGCAAAATGCGGCCAGCCAGCTTGGCGGCATTGGCGACCTTACCAAAATCCAGGTGTGGCCCAACTATGGCGAACCCAATCCAGACACAGGTGAGCCATCCTCCACTTCAATCCTCAACGATCAGGCCGTGGCCGATATTGGAACGATTCCGGGAGTAACGGCCGTTATCCCCCAGGAATATTTCCAAAGTTGGGGCTATATCAATGTCGATCAGCTGGAAGGGGGTGGACAGCTCGTTGGCATTGGCACCGATGACCTGACGAACCTGGGGGTAAAGCCGCAGGCAGGCACGCTCAAGCTGGAACGCGGTACGATGATAATTGGATCCGCCGTGCCGCAAGGACTGTCCAATCCCCGCCCGCGCCCCGGCCAATCCAGTGAGCCACCCACCGCAGAAGATTTACTGGATAAGCAAGTCTCCCTGATTTTGGTGAAATGGAACAACGACGGCAC
>CBDUOF010000111.1:0-14180 GCA_965368765.1 uncultured Anaerolineae bacterium
TTTACTTTAGGAGAACAAAAACCTATTTATGTAAAAGCGGGAAACTCCTTAGAGCGAAAACGGCGGTTTCCTTGAGGAATCGGCAACGCCAACAAAGATTTTAATTTTGAAAAATTGTTGCCGAACACCTAGGGCATGGCATCAAAAACGGCCGCAAAACTGTCGTAAGGTTGCGCACCTACAAAAATCTCGCCATTGATGTCGAAAATGGGCTGGCTAAAGATGCTGCGCTGGCGGCGGATATTGTCTAATTCAAGCACGGTAGCGATGCCGTCTGGGCCATCGTAGCACGCTTCAAATGCAGCCTGATCCGCGCCAAGAGAAACGGCCGCATTCACAAAATAATCTCGATCCGCGCGCCACAAATCAGCCTGATTGGCAAACAGGTATTCATGAATCATCCAAAAGAGCGCCGGATCTTGCTGACCGGCACATTCCGAAGCCAGCGTAGCATAAACGCTGGGGTCCCCATGATTGAGCACCGGCCAAAAAACAAGTTTCACGCGACCCGTTTCCACATAGTTGGCAATAATCTCTGGCTCTGTGCCTAACACGTAGGCACGGCAGCTGCCTCAGAGAAAGTCAGAGTAATCGATGTGGGTGATGGGGGCGTTGGGATCTCCAAAGAAGAAGGCCCCTTCCTCAGTTCGTCCGCTTACCACACCGGTCTCAACTACTGTTTCTACCACCACGGGTTCTGGTGAAATGGCGACATCGACGGCCGTTTCTGCAGAACCTTCGGTTGACTGACTGGGTGTGGGAGTAACCGCTGGCACTTCGACACGCGGTGTTTCCTGGGTAATGATCGGGGGCGGAACCGTGGCGGTGGAAAGAACGGCCGTTTCTGCTGAAGGTTGGGGGGAAACGGCCGTATCCGTCGCAGGTGTGCAGGCCGTTGCCAAAATGAAAATGAGGACAAGCCAAGATAATCGTCGCATGTCCCCAAGTATACCCAAACAAGATGTAACAATTCTTACACGTTAATTAAAGAAAGGGTTGTGTGCTCTTGGGCAGTGCTGCACATCATTTGCGCCTGCAAAAACGCCACCCTCCATTTGGCTACAAAGAAAACAATTGATCCAGTGAGGGGACAGCTGGTGGCCACGTCCCCTTTGCCTGCAATCTTTTGATTTCCTCCTGCACAAAACGCGGACCATTTGTTTTAGAGCCGCTGTGCGCTGGCCACGGTTGTTGCTGAAGCGTTTGCAGGCAGCTGGCATACAGAAAGACAGGATCCAGCGTCGTCAGATGCGATTCAAAATCACGAGAATGCTTCGGATCCCACTGCGCTTTTTGTCGCGCAAATAATGATTCAACTTCGGCCGTTAACCACATCGCTAAATCGTGGGCTTCAAATAAAGCAAAAATGGGCGCAGCGGATGTAAGGGCACAAACGGTATGTTCCGCAGTAGAAAGTAAGTGCAGCTCGCCACCAAAAGAAAACGCTTCCACTACTTTGGAAACCCGGTCAGTCACAAAGATTCGGCCCGCACACACGCGATAAGAGTTTTCAAATGTCCAGGGATGGTGGATAGTGAGTTGCGTGACGCCATCTGAAGGCGAAGCAATCTGATATCGAACCTTTTGCGGATCAAAATGTCGGTACGTAGGCGATTTCGGGAGGATTACATCCAGCCGAGGATGGCCAGGATGATGGGGAGCTTCAGGTGGATAAAAAATATAGCCCAAGTCTGGTTCATGGGTTAAATCTAACATTGGTATTTCCGTGGTACGGCCGTTTCTCTACGGTCGGCCCCTTTCAAGAACGACTGTTATTGAGGCGGGCCAAAAGCGCCTGCGAACGCAATATGCGGCGCACATGACGCGTTTCCATTGGTGCGTTGTGGCCGTCGATGTAGGTACTATACCGTTCGTCCAGCAGATTCGTCAACATCGTCATGTCCAGCATTTGGTCAGTAGGATTTTCGTAACGCGGCGCAGGATAATAGCAATCGCCCAGGAACATAACGCCTTCATTTACCACTTTGATGACCGTGGAATCGGCCGCATGAACGCCGCCTACATGCACCAGTTCCAGCGATACATCATCAAAATGAAGACTTTGACGTCCCTCATAGATGATTTCCGGCAGCACAATCTCAAACTGTTCCCAATCTTCAGCCGTCCAGTCCAAAATCAGCTTTGGGTTGCGTTCCACCTTGGTGCGTAAATATGTTTCGCCCACATTTTCTAGGCGCATTTGGGTTAAGAGCTGATGGCTCAACCGATGGGCCACGGCGGGTACGCCATAGACACAGGCGCCGAACGTATGATCCCAATGATGGTGCGTGTACACCACCCGGCTGATAGGCGGCACGTCCATTGCCGCCAGCGTCGCCTGAATCTGTCGTGCCAGCTGCAGGCTGTTACCGGAATCGATGAGGATCGTTTGCCTGGCTGTAACCACCATCCCTACGGTCGCCTGTACCCGGTTTTTGTCCGGGTGACGCGGCAAAATCCAGACATGCGGGGAGATTTGGGTGAGCTTTAGGAGGGAATCAGGCATTGGACTTTGGTTTGCGATAGGACGACTTTCACTTTTCGCTTTTTACTTTTCACTTTCAGGTTCACTCGCCTACCCTACACACCACCACTTACAACACTCCTAACATTGGCTTACGCCCAGTATGGATAGCCACGGTACCAAACATGAACAGCTTGTACTGCACGTCTTGGAATCCGGTCTCACGCATGATGTCGGCCAATTCGTCTGGTGATTTAAACTGCTGGGTACTGTCTGGCAAGTAGCGGTAGGCGTCAGATTCCCCCGTGATAAGCTTGCCCAGCATGGGGATGACGTGGTTGAGGTGTATGAGGATAAACGGCCGTAACAAATTTTTCTTCGGCGGGCTGGATTCCAACACGACCACATGCCCGCCCGGCTTTGTTACCCGCATTTGTTCGCGGAACGCTCCGGGCACGTCAATGACGTTGCGCATGAGAAAGCCAGACGTCACGGCATCAAACGTATTGTCCGGGAAAGGCAGGGCGAGCGTGTCTGAGCCCACCCATTGGATTGGCTGCCGCTCCGCGAGCTGCTTGCCAGCCTGCATCATTTCGACGGTAAAGTCACCGCCTACGGCCTGCAAGCCGGCTGTTTGCTGCAAGCCTTCCAGAGCGATATCCCCCGTGCCCGTAGCGATGTCCAGGAGACGGCCGTTTTCCGGCAGCCTTGCTTGCTGAATCACGTAGCGTCGCCACTTTATATCTTGGCCGGCCGTCATGAGCCGGTTCATCAAATCATACCGCCCGGCTATCCGGGCAAACATGCTTTGCACGTACTGTGCGCGTTCTTGTCCTTGTAGATGTGCCATTGTCAAAACCTTGTTAATGTTTTGACCTTGATCATAGAACGTTTAGACAATTTGTCCACGTGGGTTTGCTTATTTGCTTGTGGCAAGAACGGCCGTTACCCTGCAACGGTGTCTAAACGCGCTTTCTCTTCCAGGGTCAGGTTAATTTGCGCAGCGTCCCAATTTTGCTGCAAATGAACAGGATTGTGGGACATGGGGATGGTAATGACCCGGGGCTGCTGTACCAGCCAGGCCAGCGCAATTTGATAAGGCATCGCCCCATGCGCGGCTGCAATCTCTTCCAGCACATTCTCCATCCTGAGCTGCCCTTCTTCCATAGGTGAATAGGCCGTCACCACCATGTTGTTCGCCTGACAGTAGGGAATGACACCATTTTGTACGTACCCACGCGTGGCTAAGCTATAGGGCACCTGATTAGTAACAATGGGTGTTTCGCTGAGCGCTTGTGCCTCTTTCATTTCAGCCAGGTCAAAGTTGCTCACGCCCAGATAGCGGATTTTGCCTGCCTGCACCGCTTCGTTGAGAGCACGGAACGTCTCCACCAGCGGCGTACCATCGCGCCAATGGATGAGGAAGAGGTCAATATATTCGACGCCGAGACGTTGTAGTGAACCGTCGATAGATTGCCGGGCGCGTTGGTAACCAAGATTGGGCGGCCTGACTTTGGTAGTAAGGAAGAGGCGGCTGCGGTCTGTTTGGCGAATGGCTTGTCCAACCAGCTCTTCGGTGTGGCCATTGGCATACATTTCGGCCGTGTCGATGTGGGTATAGCCAATCTCCAAAGCGGCCTGAATGGCTCGCAAGGCACGCGTATCCTGGCTTGGGTCAGGGCGGCTGCGACCTCCCATGGCCCAGGTGCCCAGGCCCATCACGGGGAGCTGTGTGCCGTCAAAAAGTGAAACTGTGCGCATAATTATTGTCCTTCCCTGGCTTTGCCAGCCAGGGAATCTGCTACGCTATGTGGATGCCTACCCGCTCCAAAAGCTCGCGGCTCAATGCTGCCCGATATTTAATGGGTGGCTTATCTGGCCCATGCGAATCGGACCCAGCGCTGGTTAGCAAGTGGTGGCGTTGGGCATATGCCTGATACATTGCCGTTTGGGCTGGCGTGTGCAAAGGATAATACAGTTCTAGGCCGTCAATCGGAACTTCCTGCCGAAATTGATTGAGCAGCTCCACATCAAAGGTTACGAAGCCATCCGTTCGACCGGGATGGGCCAATAAGCAGACGCCACCAAACCGATGGGTTACTTCTACAACTTCGACTGGATCGTGTGTGGCAAATGTGCAGCCGGCTTCCATTATGATTTTCCCAGCGGAGGGGTTGCCAAGACCGTAGCCTCGTTCTTTGAGAAGGGCAACCAAGGCGTGTGGCTGCTGCACGGCAGGTTTGGCCACAACGGAGGTTAAAGCGTCCAGTGGGATTTCATATCCTTGTTTCAACAGGTTGTTGTAGACTGCCCGAGAATTTTCTTGTTGACGGCACAACAGTATTTTGGTCATATTGTTCAATGTGTTGTGCGAGGGATCAAACCCGAAACAAAGCAGATCGATCAACTTGCCTTGCCAGGTGGAGGACATTTCTGTCGCTACAAGTACGGGCAGCTGTTTGTCGAGAGCCATTCGTTGAATGGTAACGGCCGTATCCACACAATCATGGTCGGTAATTGCCACCAGAGCAAACTGCTCACGGATTAGATAGTCAAACAACGACGCCAGCGTCCAACGGCCGTCACTGAACGTGGTGTGCAGTTGGAGATCAATTGCGGCATCGGGATCGAGTCGAAGGTTGCTTGTGGACAGGTTCATTTGTCATCGGCCGTCTCCGCTTCCTCTTCCCCAGGTGCAGGCAGCACTTCCCGCGCTTTGCTGGTGCCGGTGGGCGGGCCAATAATGCCCATCTCCTCCATGGCATCGATGAGGCGGGCAGCGCGGGTGTAGCCAATGCGAAAGCGGCGCTGCAACAAGGAAGTCGAGGCTTTCTTCAGCTTGCGCACCATGGCAATCGCCTCTGGCATCAGATCATCATTAATCTCAACCTGCGGTGGCTCATTTTCCATTTCTTGCAGGGCTTCCCACAACGGCTGCTGCTGGGTGTCTGGCTTAGGCGGAACCGGTGGCGATGGGCGTTCTGATGTCGGTTTAGGGCTTGGATCGGGAACGGCCGTTTTCCGGTTCACAACCGTTGGCGCCTCGTCTGCATCCAACACAACCTCAGGTTTACCCATGTTCACAACCGGGGCATCCACGGTTTTGGGCTTTTCAGCCGCTTGTTGCGATGGTTTGGCCGCAGGGGGCGGCGTGGGAATAGGCTGGGCAGGAATTTCGACTGGCTTTGCCTGCACGCTTTCCTCAGCTGAGATGACATTAAAGCGACGTGCCGCTTGCCAGTATCCAATCAGCTTATTCAGCTCTCCATCGCTCACATAACAGCCCTGGGACCGCACGGGGGCGGCAGCATCCGGGCTTTGATACAGCATGTCGCCCTGTCCCAGCAATCGCTCTGCGCCAGTGGCATCCAAAATAACGCGGCTGTCGGTGCTGGAAGCCACGGCAAAGGCGACCCGCGCCGGGAAGTTGGCTTTAATGAGCCCGGTGACCACATCGACAGACGGCCGTTGTGTGGCGATCACCATGTGTATTCCTGTTGCCCGAGCCAACTGCGCCAACCGGGTAATGCCGCGCTCCGTTTCTTCGGGGGAGAGCATCATCAAATCCGCCAATTCATCAACGATGATCACGATGTAGGGCAGCGTCTCAATTGTCTTGTTTCGCTTTGTCTTTTTGTTGTAATCCACAATGTTACGCGCCCCAACTTCGGCAAACATTTTGTACCGGTTGTCCATCTCGCGCATGGCCCATTGCAGCACACCAATAACCCGATCCATCTCAACGACCACGGGCGCAGCCAAATGGGGGATCCCGTTATAGCCCGTCAGCTCGACGCGTTTGGGATCGACCATCACCAATTTAAGCTGTTCCGGCGTATTCAGCAGCAGCAGGCTGGCAATAATTGCGTTGATGCAAATTGATTTACCAGAACCGGTGGCTCCGGCAATAAGCAAATGAGGCATCCCTGCCAGATCGGCCACTATGGGCTGACCGGCCACGTCCTGACCCAAGCCAATGCGCAGCGGCGACTTGTTCAGCTTTTGGAAGGCGGTGGTTTCCATAACATCCCGCAATGAAACGAGGGCTTTGGCCGGATTAGGGACTTCAATACCCACGTACCCTTTGCCCGGCACCGGCGCCTGAATACGGATCGATTGGGCATGGAGCGCCAGCGTCAAATCATCGGCCAGGCCGGCAATCTTGCCCACTTTTACTTTGGTGCGCTTGCCATTACGCATCTGGATGAAGCTTGGCTCGACGCCAAACTGGGTGATCGTTGGCCCCTGATTAATTTCTACAACGGTGGCGGGTGCGCCAAAGCTTTCCAGGGTATGTTCAATCACTTCGACCTGTTCCCGAATCACCGCGCCACTGGGGTCCAGGTCGGTACCAGGTTCCAGGATTTCGCTAAGAACAGGGAGCGTCCAGTTATGCTGCTGAGAACGGCCGTTGCTGCCCAAAAATACCGGTGTCACCACAGTTGGGGTATCGGCGGTCTCAGGCGCGGGCTTGCGCCGGGAGCCACGTTTGGGGCGAGCAGGCTTGGCTTCTGGTTCGGCGGCCGCTTCTGCAGCGGCTTTGGCAGCCGCTGCCGGGTCTGGAATAAGGCGGGGCTGCACAGGATCGGGGGCCGGGCTGCGTTTGGGACGGCCAGCGTTGATCGGGATGTCACGCGCGGAACGGCTGCTGCGAGGAATTGGGTTAGGTAGCGACGGCCGTTGTCGAAACAATGCCTGCAAAAAACGCCCCATATCTTCTCGCGTCACGCCAGAGACCAAAATTGCCCCTAAAATCGAGACCACGGTGAGGGTAAAGATGGCGCCCAAGTTACCAACGGCCGTCATGAGCACGGAAGCAATCAAGCCACCCAGATAGCCGCCGCCCTGTTCGGCCCGCGCAATTGTCCAGGGATCAAAATAGTTATTTTCAATCATCAACAGCGCCACAGATGCAAACCCTTCAATCGCCAGATAAAGCAATCCAGCCCCAGTGAGGCGATAAGCCGGAACCTGTGGTGGCTGCTCCATTCCCCATAACACCAAATAAAGCCCAATACCGCCAGTGATAAGCGGCAGTATCACGCTGCCCCAGCCAAACGTGCGGCGCATCAGCCCAGCCAGGGCCGTGGTGAGCTGCCCCTGATTCGGGGAAAGCAAACTCAGCACCAAAATCACGGTGATGAAGATGATTAGGATGCCCACCATCAGCGCCTTTTGCGCCACATTAAAGCTAATGGGCTTTCTGGCTTTTTTGCGTGTCGTTGTTTTGCGTCGAGTTGTTGGTTTTTTGCGCGGCGTGCGCTTGCCCGTACCGCCACGGGTGGTGCGGGACTTGGCCTGCGTTTTACGGCTGGTGGATTTACGCGTGGTTGTTTTCTTCTTGGCCATAGCTCAGATGTTCCTATCGGTCAGGAGCATTATAGCATGGATACAAATTCACGTCAGCCGTTAACAACTTGCCCACTATTGCGTATTGCGTATTTCGTAGGACAATCTCTACGCGCTATACGGAATACGAAATAGGACACAGTATGCTGCAATATCAAAAAGACGGGATTGTTTATTTTGAGTTTGAGAGTTTTATGGGGAACGGCCGTATTCAGCACGCCGTTTTTTCCCGCCGGGGTGGGGTCAGCCAGCCGCCGCATGATTCCCTGAATTTAAGCGTGAGCGTCCCAGATGAGAAAACGGCCGTATACGCCAACCGCGCCAGGGCATTTGGGCTGTTTGGGCAGCAAAACGACACCGTGGTACACGCCCATTTGGTACATGGCAGTGAGGTGGCGCGAGTTACCCAGGCCAACAACGGCACCTGGGTAGAGCATGTGGATGCGCTTATCACCAACGAACCCGGCTGCACCCTCACGATGAATTATGCCGACTGCGCCCCAATCTTTTTAGTTGATCCGGTACGGCAGGCCATTGGACTGGGGCACGCGGGCTGGAAGGGGGCGGTGGTTGATTTGCCAGGCGCGATGGTGCGGGCCATGCAGGAGGCCTTTGGCAGCAACCCGGCCGAGCTGCGTGCCGGGATAGGCCCCTGTATCAGTTGGGCAAATTATGAAGTGGCTGAACCACTAATCAGTGAAGTTCAGGCAGCATTTGCTGATTGGGAGACGCTGTTAGTAAAACCAGCGGGACAGGTAAACGGCCGTTTCCATTTCAATCTCGCCGAAGCCAACCGGCGAAACCTGGCCCGTGCCGGGGTACAACAGATTGAGCTGTCTGGCTTTTGCACCGCTGCCCGCACCGACCTTTTCTTTTCCCATCGTGCCGAAAAGGGAAAAACGGGACGGTTTGGTACCATTTTGGGGTTGGTTTAAAAGTCACTTACCGCAAGGTTAGCGTCCCCCAGGTTGTTGGGTTGGTTAAGGTGCGGTTGGGCATGTGGGACATCATCACTTCTTGAACGGCCGTTCCTGGCGTGTCGTTGTCATTGGCATTGAGCGCCAAGCCGATGGTTAGATTTTGGCTTGGCGTCAGGTTTAAATTTGACCAGGGAATTGCGGCTTCCAACGTGTAACCAGTACCTGTTTGTTGTGCCGCCACGGTAACAGTATGGCCTCCGGGTGCATCCAAAATGGCGCCATCAGCCGTTCCCTGGTAACGAAACGCGGTCGGGCCATTGCCAGCAAAATCCCCTGGAGAAAGGGTGATTTGAAAGTCGTCTGGGCTGAGACCATTGCCAAAATCAGCGTCACGCGCGGTGTCAAACTGAATATCGACCCCGTCGCCACGAAAAATCTGGTTGCCGCTGGCCGTCTGCACGTGCACATCGTCGGTTACGGTTACAGCGACGTAAAGATTGCCATTGTCCCAGGCAAGTTGCCAAACGGCCGTTAAATCGTCAGAGCCATCCCAACCCGCCACACTGTACACACGATTGGCTGACGTCACAACAGCCACACCGTCCCACTCTGCCAAATTGCCGTCGATAACGGGGGGCTCCGGCAGGGTAACGGCTTCAACGTTGCCGCTGCCCAGTGGCTGGCTTGTTACCGTAGCGGGCAAGGTACTGGTAGGGGCAATGCTGGGGGATTCTGTGGCAAAAACGGTTGTATCCTCGGCCACCGAGGTAGGCAAAGCAATTGCTGGCACCGCATCTGCTGTGGACCGATCACGAAATTGCGACCAAACAAAGTACACCGCCGCGACACAAACAACCAGACCAAACAGCACCGCCAGGCCAATCCCGACATAGAACATTTGTGATCCAGACCGGGCGGGCGCTGGCTCCAGCTCATTCCAATCGTCATCCAGATTTGGTTGTGGATTGTGCATAGTAACTCCTAATCGATCACTACTTGAGGGGATAATAGCCTCGGTTCTCTTCTGTTTTTCATCCGCACCGCAGGTGGTATTCAGGCGGACCCTATCATCCAAAAACAGAACTTTAACACAAATTTTGGCTGGGGAGGTTGTAAAGTGCGTTTTGGCGGCGTTTGTTTTATACTAACAAAACCTGATTCGACCGCAGCAGACGCAATCCTGATTCCACTTGACAAACCGAAACGGTGACATATGAGCGAACGATTTGATTGGCAAATTGGCGAGGAAGAGGACGAGCTTGAGCAGCAATCGCACACGGCCGTTTCCAAGCCATCTCGTTTGTGGCTGTGGGGGTTGCTAACGGCCGTTCTAGTTCTTGGCCTTTGGTGGGGCAGGCGCAGCGTGCAGGATCAGCTGTCCAGTGCGGAACGCATCCTGCAGCAGCAGGTGCAGGACGCACTCGACTTTGAGCGAGACGCCTACCTGGCCGGAGACGGCGACCTGTTTTACAGCTTCCAGGACAGCGATCCCGCCTGGTTTACAGCCCAACTCCATCGGCTGAACGGCCGTCTCTACCAGAACAATCCAACCGTCACCCATGCCGCACAATATGACACTTACATCTGGGCCAACTTGCAATGGACCGAAGGCAGCCAAACGCTTCAGCGCGTCGCCTTTTGGCAGATTCAGCCGGGCGGCAGCCTGAGCCGCGTGTCCGAAGCCCCTGGCTATTGGGGCAACTTCACCTTCGTGGATTTTGAGTGGGGCAAGTTGAGCTACTTCCAAACCGACGCCGATCTCAGTGAAGAAATTGGCCTGCATGTGGCGGAAACAGTCGCCACGCTGTGTGGCACAGATTGTTCGCTGGCGGAACGGCCGTTCACCCTTACCCTGGCCGACGACTTCCAGGAAACAGCCGATCCCGACCACATTCGCATTGCCTCCCCCCGCCTCATCGGGCTGGATGAAGCAGGTGCACCGTCACAGCTATTTTGGGACACGCTAGACGGCCGTTTGGCTGACAAATTTGGCACCGTGACCGTACGCTTTGGCATGCCGCCCGGCACGCTGCCCCTGCTCGATTATGGGATGGCGGCAGAAGCATTCATGGTGCAAAATCCGCGCATTCGCATTGAGCTGGTGCAGCTAGAATCGGCCGAACCTACCGTGGCCGATTTGGCTGGACTGGACGCTGTAGGTCTTGCTCCCTCAGAAGCCATGTTGGCCGCAGGCGCCGTGCGGGAGCTGACTGATTTGATGCAAACAGACGGCCGTTTTGACCGCTCAGACTTTTATGAGCAATTGTGGCAAGGCGCCTGGTGGCGTGAACGCATGTGGTTCATGCCGCTGTCTGGCCGAATGAACGTTATCTACTACGACAAAGACGCTTACCGCGCCATTGGCCAGCCCGAACCAACGATTCGCTGGACGTGGCAGGAGATGGTGGCCGACATGACGGCCGTTTCCCTGGGCGATTCAGCAGTGAATGGTGAGTTGGAATGGGGCTTCCTGGATGTAGGACCCGATGCACTCTTTTCCTACGCCTATAACTGGGAGAATGCCTGCCAGGAAGCCACTGTTCTGTGTGATCAGCCGCTGACGCCAGAAGCTGTCGCTGCCACGCTTACCTGGTACCAGTCATTGGCAGGCCAGCCGGGCCAGATGGCTGACCTGACTTATATGAATACAACAGAACGGGCCGGGGTCTTGTCTAATTGGCAATCCTCTCGACGACGGGCAGTCATTTGGGTGGAATCCCCTCTGCTTTACGAGCTGCGGGTGCAGCTAGACCCCATGGGCGTCGTCCCGTTTCCTGGCTCCGATCGGTTTGATGGCATTACGCCGTTGTGGGTGGAGGGAAGTTTTATCACGATGGCTTCAGAACGGCCGTATGCGGCTTGGGAATGGCTCAAGTTTCTAAGCTATCAGGCTCCCTCTGCCTGGTTCCGCACCGTACCGGCGCGACCTTCGGTGGCGACAGAAAGCCAATTCTGGGGGCGACTGCCGCGTGATTTGGGCAATGCCATGCGCACAGCTTTCCCCTTCAGCCGTCCGGTTCTTATTGCCGAGCAGCATCTTTTTGAGTGGGATAGATTAACGGCCGTACAGTCTGGTCTTCCCCCCGCGCAAGCGGCTCAAATCAAGCCCCGTCTGGTTTGGTTCAGATAGTAAAAAGTGAAAAGCAAAAAGTGAGAAGCCCCCACTTTTTACTTTTCACTCTATCACTTTTCACTCTCTTAGTGGTGCAAAATCTGGGACAAGAACAACTTCGTCCGGTCATTTTTCGGATTGGTAAAGAAGTTTTCTGGCGTGTTGATCTCCACAATTTGCCCTGCATCCATAAAGATCACCCGGTCGGCTACTTCACGGGCAAAGCCCATCTCGTGCGTTACTGCCAAAATGGTGTAGCCCGAACGTGCCAGGTCACGCATCACATCCAGCACTTCCTTAATCATTTCCGGGTCTAGCGCCGAGGTTGGCTCATCAAACAGCAAGATGTTGGGTTCCATCGCCAGCGTGCGGGCAATCGCCACGCGCTGCTGCTGCCCACCAGAAAGCTGGCCAGGGTACTTGCCAGCCTGCTCCGGGATACCCACTCGGGTGAGCCACTTCATCGCCACTTCTTCAGACCGCTCCCGCGACCATTTACGCACGTGAATCGGTGCCAACGTCACGTTTTCCAGCACGGTCAGATGCGGGAACAGGTTAAACTGCTGGAACACCATTCCCACGTCTCGACGAATTTCGGCAATATTGCGAATATCGTGGCTGAGGGTGATGCCGTCAATAATAATATTGCCACTCTGATGCTCTTCCAGGCGATTAAGTGTGCGAATGAATGTCGACTTGCCAGAACCAGACGGCCCCAAAATCACAATCACCTCACCTGATTTCACCGTGAGGCTCACATCGCGCAAAGCCTGGAAATCCCCGTACCATTTATTAATGTCCTGCGCCACAATGACATCTTCAATTTGTGTAAGCGTTGCTGCTGTTGTCATCTTGTTCTCCTGTCTAAATGTAAGGGCAAGGCAGTTGGGAACTTGTTGGAATCGTTAACTACTGCTCACATCCAACTGCCTCGCGCCTGCCCAATTTTATCTTTCACCAAGGCCAGTCCGTTTTTCCAAACGACGGCTGTACGCTGTCATCAATGCCGAACCGACAAAGTAGAGGGCGGCCAGGAAGATGTACGGTTCACGCCGGACGCCCAACCAATCCTCCTGAGCGGCAATGGCATTCGCCACGCCTAAAATGTCGAATAAGCCCACAATGGCGACCAGGGTTGTATCCTTGAACAGTCCAATGAATTGGCCCACGATCGCGGGAATCACCACCCGTAGAGCCTGGGGCAAAATTATCAGCCGATATTTCTGGTAAGCGTTAAAACCTAACGAGTCGGCCGCTTCATACTGTCCATTGGGAATGGCTTGCAAGCCGCCACGCACATTTTCTGCCAAGTACGCTGCAGCGAAGAAGGCTACTGCCCACAAGACGCGCCACGTATTCAGGATTTCTACACCAGGCGGTAGCAAAATTGGGAACAGGATAATGCTGCCAAACAGCACGGTAATGAGCGGTACGCCACGCACAAACTCAATGTAGAGTGTGCTGAAAGCAGCCAAGACATTGCCGTTAAAAGCACGCTGGAAAGCGTAAGCAATGAGCAAGACAAACAGTGGCCAATAAGCCAAAACCAACTCCACATTGTTTCGTGCTGCCTCGACAAGCCCTGGCGTGCTGGTCGTTAGCCCCCAAATGGCAATGATAATGGCTGCCCCATAGGTCAGCCAGGCTGGAATGCCGCGAATGCTGCTGCGGCGTCCCAAGGCCAATATCAACCCCATGGGGAAGGAAACAACAATAGCAAACACGGTGATAATGAGGGTGAGTAGAAAGCCACCCCAATTCACGTCGGGATCGATGCTGGAAAAGATGGGGCGGGTTACCTGTTGGGGTGCGCCTCCCACGACCAGTTCTCGGGTGTAGCTAAAGGAGCCGATAATCATACTCAAGACCTGTAGCCCAGCCAGGAAGGCCAGAATAGCAGAAATGATGAAGAAGAAGCGCAGTATCGCTCGACCAAAGCGAAGCGCTTCACCTTCCCGTTCTTGCTGTGGATAGCGACGGTTTAATAACCAGGTGAGCCCACCAAAGATGAGAAGCCCCAGGACTCCCAACAAGTTGCGATTCGCGGTAAAGGTCGCCGAGATTCTTGTCCATGTTGAGATGGATTCGAGTACGCCGCCGGCACCCCGCAGGAAAGGACGGCCGTTTACGACGGTAATTTGTCCTGAATCAGTCAACGCTTGGAGATACCCATCCCAGGCAAAGGCCTCGTTCCAAATGCCCGAAACGACAGACCCCGCCCCATCGACCTCAAATGGAACAGGTTCTACCCCACGCAGCAATAGAAAAATGAGAATGGGTGTGGCCAACCAGAAGTAGGTTAGCCCCTGGCGCACCCGCTTGTTCGTAAAACTGT
>CBDUOF010000112.1:0-14177 GCA_965368765.1 uncultured Anaerolineae bacterium
GCCAGCATCTTCAAACGCCTGCACCGGATACCAAACAATGCTCTTGGTGCTGGCTCGATAGAACACGCCAGACAGCTGATCATCAACCGTTGCCAAATCAATCCAGGCATCACTGTAATCAGCAGCCAGCTGGTCGGTGTTGATGTTGGCACCCAAATCAACCACCGCGCCTTCGCGGACGAACTCGGCCAGCAAGCCCGGCTGGGGGAAGCCAGCGATGTCGGGGGCATCGCCGCCCTCAACCCGCACGGTAATCAGCGTTTCAAACTCAGAAGAGCCTTCGTATTTGATGTCGATGCCAGTGCGTTCTTCAAAGTCGGCCAGGCTATTCACAAAGCTCTCGCCTTCACCTTCAGTCCATTTGCCAAAGATGGTGACTTCTGTGCCAGCAAAGTCGCCTGCTTCGGCCTGGGCTAGATGCTCGTAGCCACCAGCGTCTTCCGCTGCTTCCTCTTCCTCGGTATCACCTGTGCCGCCCAGCCCCGTTTCCGCGTCTGGCCAGCTGGCTTCAATTTGGGCCAAGACAGTTTCTGTATCTTCGCCACCGACCCAATCCACCATGCCGCTCCAGAAGGTGCCTGCGCCGACTTCGGCGGGCATCAGGTCAGAAGCGTCAAAGCGCAGGGTGGTTGCGCCCTGCAAAATTTCGGCCTGGGCCTGATCAACGTAGTTGCCGTACCAGTCGGCGGGCACATTGCGGTTGGGGGAGATAAAACCGCCAGACTTCACCCAGACTTCAGCCCCTTCTGGCAGCGAGAGGTATTCCATGAGAGCGGCCGTTTCTGGGCGGGTGTTAAAGGCGGAGAAGACATCACCACCACCCAAAACCGGGCTGCCGTAAGCGGGGTCAATGGGGGGCAGGTAGAAGAACGAGCTGTCTACGCCAGGCTCCGTGCCTTCTGGCCAGAAATCGGGAATCCAGCCAGCCTGACGGTGCATCCAACACTGCGGCCCTGCTTCGTCAAACATGGGTGTTTGCGTATCGCCGACCCAAATTGTCAGAATGCCAGTCGTGCCGCCATACACGTAATCTTCGTTGAACCAGATGTCGCCCACGATGTTGGCTGCATTCACCACGGCCGGATCATTAAAGGGAATCTCATGGTTGACCCATTGGTCGTAGGTTTCTGGCGGAGCGGTGCGCAGCAGCACATCCTCCACCCAATCGGTAGCAACCCAGCCAGTCACACCGCCGTGCTCCATGCTGACGCACCAGGGTGTGCCGCCGTCGGCCACAATTTGGTCGCTCAGGGCAATCATTTCATCCCAGGTTTGGGGAATCTCGTAGCCGGCTTCTTCAAACGCTTGCACCGGATACCAAACAATGCTCTTGGTGCTGGCGCGGTAAAAAACGCCAGACAGCTGGTTGTTGACGGTGGCTAGATTGATCCAGGCGTCGCTGTAGTTGGCTTCTAGCTCGTCGGTGTTCAGGAATTGGGCATGATCCGGAATGGCCCCTTCACGGACGAATTGCGCCATCAGTCCTGGCTGGGGGAAGCCAGCGATGTCAGGGGCGTCACCACCCTCAACCCGCACGGTGATAAGGGTTTCAAATTCGGAGGAACCTTCGTACTTAACGTCAATGCCAGTGGCTTCTTCAAACGGAGCCAGGGCAGCGACAAAGCTCTCGCCTTCCGCTTCGGTCCATTTGCCAAAAACGGTGACCTCCGTGCCGGAAAATTCGCCGGCTTTGGCACGTGTTAAGAAGGAACCGGCCTCTTCGGCCATTTCTTCGTCGCTGGAATCGGCCGTTTCTTCAGCCTCTTCTGTTGTTTCTTCGGGCGTTGTTGATTCTTCAGTGGTTGTATCTGTTTCACTATCAGTTGCTTGCGGTCGTTCGCCGCAGGCAATTACAAATAGTGCAATCAGGGCAAACAAGAAAACAAGGTATAACTTGCGCATCTTAATCTCTCCTTCTGTCTCGTTTTTTACAGACAGCCTACTTATTTGGTAGGTAACGGTAAAATGACTCTCTCTGGGTGGGATAGGCGTGGTGTTTCCGTAGCTAAAATGACGAGAGAGCCATTCTATAAAGGAGCCATGTCGAAAACACCTTGGTTTTAGGGTATTATTTTGTGGTTAAGGGATCACCTCCTTTAGCTCTGGTAACGTCACAATGTTGGAGTTCGCAGCTCGGTTGTGGCGTTATCTCTTTTTTGTTGGTCAAGTTTGCGAACTTGACCTAAGCTTTTCATTCATGATTCGTTTTGACTCAACTTGCCGTGCCAAATGAACCGCTCCCCACAAGCCAGGGTTAAAATCCGCTGGAATGAGATGGAGCTTTTCATCAAGCAGCAGTTCAGCCGCTAATGATGATTGCTGGCGTAACCGTGCCAGTTCTTGCAAAATGGGCGCTAAAAACAGCTGTCCGCAGCGGGAAACCCCACCGCCAATTACCACTTTTTCCACATCGTAAGTCATGATCAGCCATTGAATGGCGCGGGCAAGATGGGTGCTGACGTGCTGCACCACTTTTTGGGCAGTCGGGTGACCTGTCGCGGCGGCACGGTAGACATCACCAGCGTGCTGTATCTGTTTTTGCGGCTCGGCGATGCGCAGTTGCCGCATGATGGCTGGGCCAGAGACGATGGTTTCCAGGCAGCCGCGCAGGCCGCAGTTGCACAGCTCGCCGTTTGGCTGGGCGATCATATGGCCGATTTCACCCGCCATGCCGTTGTGTCCTCGGTAAAGACGGCCGTTTAAAATCAACCCTGCTGCAATCCCCGTGCCAATGCTCAAATAGGCCATCTGCTGTACCGGTTCCGTTTGGCGCAAGTAATGAAACGCACCGATTGCAGCCGCGCGTACATCGTTTTCAAGGACGGTGGGTGCTTTGAAACGGGAGGCAATCGCAGGGCCAAGCGGATAACTGTTTAGGTGCAGGTTGACGGCAAGCTGTACAACCCCTGTAGTCGGGAGGACTTGACCCGGAACGCCAGCGCCAATGCTGCGAATTTGCTGCGGAGTGGCGGGCACTTCATCCAGCGCGGCGTGAATAGCCTGGGAAATGCTGGCAAGCAGCTCGTTGGCGGTCGCCGAGCGCGTAGGCTGCGTGGCTTGGCCCAAAGCCGTGCCCGTCTCATCGACGACCAGGGCCGCGATTTTGGTGCCGCCGATGTCTAAACCCGCGAAAAGGTTGGTTGACGTTGCCGTCTGCATCACATCTCCCTGTTTAGATGACGCCCAGACCGTTGCTCAGAATGAGGGCTGAGGCACCGAGTAAGACGAGATTAGATTTTGTGGTGGCGTATTGAACGGCCGTTCCTGAGGCCAACTTGGGTAAAACCCGCTGCTGCATGCTGTTTCGTACGGCCGAAATAAATAGATCTTCCGTTTGGGCCACATCACCAGCTATGACAATCCGGTTCACGTTAAGAATGCCCACTAGATTGGCTACTGCCAGTCCCAGCAGCTCCCCTGCCTGGATGACGATGGTTTGCGCTGCGGCATCCCCTTGTTGGCACGCTTGCTGTAAGATGGCCCAGGTGACCTGGTTGTCAGACGGCCGTAACTGAGCCAGCAGCGAGTCGGGATTTTCATCGGCAATGGTTTGGGCCTGGCGCAGCATGGCGCGGACGCTAGCCACGGTTTCCAGGCAGCCATGATTGCCGCAGCTGCACAAGTGGCCATTGGCCACCACGCTGACGTGCCCAATTTCACCCGCGCCAAACCCTGCCCCATTTTGATGAGGACTAAATTGCTGGTGTCATCATCGCCATAAGAATATTCAGCCAGCGCGGCCAGGTGGCTGTCGTTGGCAATGTGGACGGGAAACTGAAAGCGGTCGGCCAACAGTTGCTGGAGCGGTAAATCGCGCCAGTCCAGATTAACTGATTGTTTCACCAGCCCGGCATCGGCATCGATGAGACCGGGGCTGCCCAGGGCGATGCCCAGAACGGGGGCGGTGACGTGGGTGAGGAGCTGATCGACGAGTTCATAAACTAAATCAAGAGCGGCTGTGGCGGTACGGCCGTTTACTGGCAAACTGATCTGCTTCTCAAAATGCCCCCGCAAATTTACGACTGCACCAGTAAATTGCTCGTTGCCCAAGTCCAGGCAAATGAGCTGGCGCGCATCGGCCACCATACTCAGCATGATAGGGGGCTTGCCGCCCAGGGAAGGGCCATAGCCCGTTTCGCCCACAATGCCTTTGTCCAGATAGCCCGCCACAATGTTAGAAACGGTGGCCCGGGTCAATCCAGTGATCCGCGCCAAATCTGCCCGGCTCACGTCGCCGACATCATAAATTGTTTTAAGAACAAGGCGGGCGTTGTGGTGTTTGGTGTGCTGCCGCGTTGCCTTTTGGCTGTTGGTTTGGGATCGAGCCATTAGTAACTCAACTTAGTAAGTTCATTAAACATACTTAGTAATATAACCCATTTATGACATAATCGTCAATGCCTTTGTAAAAAATAGAATTCTGGCCGTACTTATCCTTCACGCAGGAAAGCCCAGCGAACTTATCAAGGCTATATCAAACGCTAGCTACTTAGCGGTTGCCGACCAAACTCAGCGTGGCCTGATATATTCCAGTCGTCGCATAATTTTTTGCCATTGGTTATTATCCAACTCCAGGAATTCCAATTAGGGAGAGGGAAATATTGTCCTATAAAGCTGCGACTGGGAAATACTATTCACGTTGGTGGATCTGCATTGGAGACGATAATAATAGCGAGCCAGCTCGGATTATTGATACTCAATATTGAGACGATCCTGTTATAGCCAAAGTGTAATCCGCTTCTGCGATATTCCGCGTTCAGTCTATATTGACTTTGCTTTTTTTAAGATATAATAGGCCATTCAATAATGGAATAATTATTAAGTTTTGGCGTTAATTATGAGTTGGGTTACCCCATCCGCTGCCGGGACCGCATTGTTGCAATCACAGGAGCCGCTGACAGTAAGTCGGCGGTTTTTTCGATCCAAAACACTAATTGCTCGAGTGGGACAACAGAAGTCCTTGCATTTTGGGGCTGTCTTTAGGTGCCGATTTAGTGAGCGCGGCTGAACCAGGAGTTAGGCGTCTATGCCCTGACATTGATATAAGGATTCCAAATTATGAACAAAGAACATGGAACAATGAAAGTTTGTGTTGTTGGGGCATCGGGGAAGCTCGGACAATACATGGTGCAACATGCGCTGGATCGTGGTTACGAAGTGGTTGGGGTGTGCCGTGAAGAGAGCATAGGGAAGCTTGAAGCGTTTAAGGAGCGCATCGCTGTCTTTCCTGGGGGGACAAACGATCGTGAGGTAATTAAGAATGCGGTTGCAGGATGTGACGGCGTGCTCACAGTTCTCGCGCCTTGGGGGATGCAACGCTATTCATCGGGAACAGCTCAAGCAGTGCTGGATTTTGCGCCACCAAGTGCACGTCTCATCTTCTCCTGCGGTTGGCATATTACTCTCGATGGTAAGGACAAATATACATCGGTCTTCAAAGCAAAGGTAAAGATTTCTGGATGGATCGCACGATTATTTCGCGTGGTAGATCTGGACGATCAGGTGGAAGCATGTCGGCGAGTGTTTGAAAGCAACACCCGGTGGACTGTTGTACGGGGAAGCGACCTTGAAGAGGGGGAGAGCGAGGGCTTACCGGTCTGGAGTCGTCATGTAAGCGATCCCATTCTCAAAAGTAATCTTACGCGCCGCATAGACTTTGCTCTATTTATGGTAGAAGCATTGAAGAATGATGCTCTGATCCATGAAGCTCCAGCAATTGTCGGCTGTAAAGCACCCTCCACGATCGCGTTCAAAGCGGCAAGTTAGAGTTTGTGGAAAGGGATTTTTTATGGTAAATGTGCCAATAAAGCTTTCGGGATTGTGGGTGGCGTTGATGTTGACTTACCTGTTAGGGGATGTGCTGCGAATATACAGTGGCGACCTCAAAGTGGGAGAGATAGGTGGTAAACAGATGACGCAGGAAATGTGGTTGGGAATCGCAATTTTGATGGTGATTCCAATTGTTATGGTTTTTCTGTCCTTGACATTAAAGCAACCCGTGAATCGGTGGGTAAACATCGTTGTAGCCGTCTTCTTTTTCATTTTCAATCTCATTGGATTGCCCACATACCCTTCCGCTTATGACAAATTTCTGATTGTTGTAGGACTTGTGTTTAATGCGCTCACTGTTTGGCACGCGTGGCAGTGGATTCATGCTGCATATTAAATTTATTTGAAAGAAAAGCACCCAATCATCAAATAGATATGGAGAGCCAAAATGTCATTCGCTACCTTTTGGGTTGAAGATGCTTTCACAAAAATCGCATTACCACCTGGTTTCATAGCCGGTCCCGCCCCCGACTTGCATGAACTCGCCGAAATCAATCACATCTCTCACGCTGAAGTAATTAATCGTCAAAATGATGGGCATCGTCCTTACGTTGCGCGAATTGACGACCAACCTGTTGCCTATGGCTGGCTCGCTACGCGCGAAATATCCATTGGTGAACTCGATATTAATGTCGAACTTCCACTTGATGATCGTTATCTCTGGGATTTTGCGACTCTCCCGGATTGGCAAGGCCGTGGACTTTATCCACGCTTGCTACAGGCCATCCTTGAACAGGAAATTAAAAGCGCCAAAAGATTTTGGATCATCCACGCACCAGAAAACCTCCCTTCCGGCGCTGGTATGAGCAAGGCGGGTTTTGAATTTGTGGGCCAACTCTCTTTCACGCTGGATGGGAAAGTAGGTCTCGCACCCTACTCAGACTCAACCAAACGTGCCCGCATCGGCGCAGACCTGCTACAAGTTCCCATCATTGAATCAATCCTCGCTCCATGCTGGACTTGCGGAGGGATGGTTGCAAAGCATGCTGATAAGGCTGATGCCGATTCGTGCTGGCCGCCTAAAAGACCTAATGGAAGTACGTGTTGCTGTGCGAAAGAAATTAAAAGATCAAGCGTACAAACAATGCAATAAGTATTGTTTGCTCTCTAACATAATGTGACCACGTTCATCAGCATCTCATTTGAACAATGAGCGTGAGTGGATATTTATTATTAATTTTAGGAGGCCGCAGAATGAGTAGTCAGAACCAGCACGGAAAGGTGGGTCCTTTCAAGCGTAAAGGCCGAGGTTGTTTAGTTTGGTTGGGCCGAATTACGGCTTCGATCATAGGGTTGCTGTTGGTGGGTTACATTTACGAACCTGTTGCAGAAGCTGCTGATGCAAAGGCCTATCCGCCGCCCGGTCAATTGGTGGATGTTGGAGGTTACCGTTTGCACGTACACTGCACGGGTTCGGGCAGCCCGACTGTGGTGATCGACGCGGGGCTGGGAGATTGGTCAACAACGTGGGGAATAGTACAACAGGATGTGGCGAAGACGACACGCGTATGCACCTATGATCGAGCTGGCCTGGGGTGGAGCGAGGTAGGCCCATTGCCACGCAATGCAGAGCAACACGCAAAGGAACTGCATACCTTGCTACAAAACGCTCAGATTCCGGGACCTTATGTGATGGTGGGACATTCATTGGGCGGTCTCGATGTCCGAATATTTGTCCACGATTATCCTTCAGAGGTAGTGGGGGTTGTGTTAGTGGATGCGATGAACCCGAAACAAATCACCCAATCGCCGGCAACGGAACCACAACCCCAGCCATTTTCCATTCAAGCCGCGTTAGCTCGCGTTGGGGTTGCTCGCTTGCTTGTGAAATTGCCTGTACTTGCTCCCGCTACGCCTCCTGGTCAGGAAGCCTACTATCCGCTCTATATTCGCCCGCAGACCTTTCAAACGACTGATAACGAATATCAAGGGGTGCCCGCCTCGGGAGTTCAGGCAGCAGTCGTGAACTCCTTCGGCGATCTGCCGCTGATCGTTCTGACTGCCAAACTAAATGACTTTCCAGGCTGGCCCGAGTGGCAGTCTGAACTGCTCCAGTTGTCATCTAATAGTCAGCATATGTTTGCAGAAAACAGCGGTCACAATGTGCAAGTGGATGAGCCGCAGGTTGCCGTTGAGGCAATCCTCCAGATGGTTCAACAGGCTCGTGAGACGGGAACGAGGCAAGCGCTATGATTCAAAAAATCGCTTTTTTCAGTATGGCGATTTTGGTAGTCATTTATTCTGGCTTTACAGTTAATCGATCCTTCGCGCAAGCCAGACTTTCAGATTTTGAAGAAATTGACGCTTACATCAGCACAAAGATGGAAGAACTTGATATCCCTGGTGCAGCTCTTGTTATTGTGGAGGGGGATCAAATTGTTCACTTGAAGGGTTTTGGGGTTGCCGATGCAAACGGCCGTCCGGTCACACCACAGACACCTTTCTTCACGGGTTCTACAGGCAAATCGTTTACTGCACTTGCCATCATGCAATTGGTTGAAGTGGGCAAGGTTGAGTTAGATGCGCCGGTGCAGACTTACCTGCCATGGTTCCACGTTGCAGATTCCACTGCATCTGAAATGATCACTGTCCGCCAGCTTCTCAACCAGACAAGCGGGCTGCCCGTATCCATCGGACGGGAGCAATTGGCAAATACCGATCTAGGCGATTTAGCCATCGAGAATAATGTGCGAGCATTGGCGAATGTCGAACTCATTGCGCCACCGGGTGAGCGTTATGAATATTCCAACGCAAACTATGTTACCTTGGGTATGATCATTCAGGCGGTCACTGGCCAATCCTATGAGACGTACATCAGAGAGCATATCTATAAGCCCCTCGATATGCAAAACAGCTTTACATCGAAAGCTGAGGCTCAACAAGGTGGACTCGCTATAGGCTACCAAAAATGGTTTGGGATACCGATTGCTTCGCCTAACCTACCCTTCGTGCGTAGTTCCCTCCCGGCAGGGGAACTCACTATGAGCGCTGAGGATTTTGGACATTATTTGATCGCACAATTGAATGAGGGGAGCTATGATGGTGTATCTGTGCTATCCTCGACCGGAATTTCCTCATTACATCATCCCGATGCCCCGATACCAGGTACAACCGAATTTTATGCCATGGGTTGGAAAGTGCATCACTTTCAAGATGTTGAGGTGATCAGCCATAATGGAGAAGTTCCAGGGTATACCACTGACATGTTCCTAGTGCCAGAGAAAGACATGGCTATTGCGATGATCATGAACACATATAGTCCCATGTTTGGGATTCGAATATCAAGAGTTCCAAGCAGCGTAGTGCGAATGTTGCTCGGTCAAGAAATCAAACCGGGGAATGAATTCCTTTATATGCGGATCATTTATGCGCTCGTAATGTTGATTCCTTTATTGCATATCACCGCTGTCGTGACTACGATCCGCCGCATCCGTTTCTGGCGTGGAACTACACAAAACTCAATGCAGATTCACGCCGCGCATCATATCGCTGTGCCTCTAATTTGGAATGCCTTTCTCGCCTATGTGCTACTGGTGACTTTGCCCACAGTCTTCGAAGCAAACATTTCCACCATTATTCTTTTCCAGCCTGATATTGGCTGGGTGACGCTAGTGAGCGGCGTCTTCGCGCTTGTGTGGGGCGTAATAAACACTGGAATTGGCTTTTTAATGTTGCTTCAAAACGATTATCATTTATGAATAAAACGACAAAGTTTTTGGCTTCTCCTCAATCTCTATGGCTCCTGGTTGGCCTTGCTGGACTCCTGACTCTGATTATTCTCACAGGTCCACTTTGGCGTTCTCTTCTTGTCTCTGTCCTCATTGCCTATTTATTAAATCCACTTGTCTGCCACCTGGAAAAAAGGTGGCGACTGCGTCGCAAAGTAGCCACCCTCATGGTTTTTGTGCTGCTCCTGCTCCTACTAGCAGCTCTTATCTATGCTATTAGCAGCCTTATCGTGGAACAGGCTCCAGAATGGAGTCAGGAGCTGCGGCAAGCTTGGTCAGAGATTTTATTGCTGTTGGAACGGCCGTTCACCATCCTCAATTTCACCATTCAGCCCCAAGTCTTATTGGACTACCTGCAGCGAGCTGCCAGTAACGCCGTTACCAGCCTGCCTGCCGCTTCTGGCGGTTGGCTGGGTGGGCTGGCAGACAACCTCATCTGGAGCCTCGTCATCTTGGTTAGCCTTTATTACCTGATGCGCGATGGGCAACGCATTATTCCGAGTCTGATCAAGTATCTGCCAAAGGCGCAGCACAAAAAAGCGCGGGCACTTATCGAAGAGTTAGACAGCGTCTGGCAAATCTTTTTAAAGGCACAATTGATAATCTTTCTTGTATTAGGCGTGCTGCTTGTGGCCAGTACGGGCCTCATCTTGTGGCTATTTCGCCACGGTTGGCTGCCACTTTCACCTATTGGTCTGGTTATTTTGCTTATAGCCGTTTACACTGCCATTCAGCAGGTGGACAATTTATGGTTGCGTCCCCAGCTGATGGGGCAGGCGCTCAAGCTGCATCCCGGCGTTGTTATCATCTCGCTCCTGGCGGCCCTGGCTTTTACGGGTTTGCTAGGCGCTTTGCTGATTGTGCCTGTACTGGCCAGCATCAAAGTCATTTTTCAATTTTTCCGCACGCAGTTTTCGCCGCCCAAAATTATCAAAAAAGCCTGACCCCTTGGCAGGCCAAAACAAATCATCAAGCTTATCTACATACGAAGAGAAAAGATTTATGCAAAACTGGCATACAAACAATGTTGAATCAATCGTCAATGAATTACACACAAACCTGGAACATGGTTTGTCTACTGAAGCCGTACAGCAGCGGCTGCAAGAGGTTGGCCGTAACGAACTCATCAGCAAAAGGGGCAAACATCCCCTGCGGCTGCTTTGGGAGCAGGCCAGCAGCACAATGGTGCTTATCCTTATTGTGGCCACGGTGCTTTCTGCCTTTTTGGGCAAGGGGACGGAAGCGGCCGCCATTGGCGCCATTGTGGTGCTGTTTGTCATGTTGGGTTTTGTGCAAGAATACCGGGCAGAGCAAGCCATGGCCGCCCTGAAGAAGCTGGCGGTGCCGGTTGTGCGCGTGCTGCGCAACGGCCGTTTGCAAGAAATCTCCGCGTTTGAATTGGTTCCCGGCGACGTGATTGCGCTGGAGGCAGGCAACGCTGTGCCGGCCGATGCACGTCTGGCCACCAGCGCCAATCTGCGGGTGCAGGAAGCCACGCTCACGGGCGAATCGGAAGCGGTAGAAAAGGATACGGCCGTTCTGTCCAAAGAAAATCCGCCGCTGGGTGATCGGCTCAATATGGTCTACATGGGTACTACCGTCACCTACGGTCGGGGAACGGCCGTTGTCGTGGCCACGGGCATGCAAACCGAGCTGGGCAAAATCGCTACACTCATTCAGGAGGTACCAGACAGCACCACCCCTTTACAGCAGCAATTAGACCGGGTGGGGCGGCAGTTGGCTTTGGCTGGGGTTGTCATTGCCGTATTGGTGATGAGCATCGGGCTAATTCAGGGGGAGACGCTGGAGGAGATGTTTTTAACGGCCGTTTCCGTCGCCGTGGCCGTGATTCCAGAAGGATTGCCCGCTGTGGTGACCATTACCCTGGCTCTGGGTGCCCAACGCATGCTGCGCCGTGCCGCGCTCATCCGCAAGCTGCCCGCTGTAGAAACGTTGGGGGCCGTCACCATCATCTGCTCGGACAAAACTGGCACGCTCACCGTCAACCGTATGACTGTCACTATTTTGGACGTGGCCGGGCACCATTTGGAGCTGGCTGGAACCAGCGATTCGCCTGGGTCGTCTTACCGCATTGCCGCTGGGCCAGATGAGCTGTTTGGCAGCCGTCCCTCGGCCATTGGCCTGACGTTGGCCGCAGGCGCGTTGTGCAACGACGCTTCCCTCCAGCCAGACCCAGAAACGGGTCGCTATGGCTTTTTAGGCGATCCTACGGAAGGTGCGTTGCTGGTAGCGGCACAGCAGGCGGGGCTGGAGAAACAGGGCCTGGAAGCGCTTTTGCCCCGCGTCGGTGAGCTGCCCTTTGACTCTGACCGCAAGCGAATGACAACGGTACACAAATTGGCAGCGTTGCCTGAAAATTTACCGACGGCCGTTCGCGCTCTCATCGGCACAGAAAAACCGTATCTCGCTTTCACCAAGGGGGCGACAGATGGCCTGCTGGACATTTGTGATCGAATTTGGATTGAGGATGGGCCAGTGCCGCTCGATGAATCCTGGCGCACGCGTATTGAGATTGCTAACAACGAGATGGCCCAAAACGGGATGCGGGTGCTGGGGCTGGCGCTGCGCCGCCTGGACACCCCCCAAGATACGCTAGAAGAAAATCTCATCATGATTGGGCTGGTGGGCATGATTGATCCGCCGCGCCCAGAGGTGAAAACGGCCGTTGCGACTTGCAAGGCCGCCGGAATCCGCCCCATCATGATCACCGGCGACCATCCCCTGACGGCGCGTTTCATTGCCCACGATTTAGGCATTTCGGAAAACGGCCGTGTGAAAACCGGCCAGAACCTGGACCAGATGAGCCAGGCAGAGCTGGATGAAGCCGTCCGTGACGTGTCTGTGTATGCGCGCGTTTCGCCAGAGCATAAATTGCGTATCGTTGAAGCCTTGCAAAAACAAGGGCACATCGTGGCCATGACGGGCGATGGCGTCAACGATTCCCCCGCTCTGCGTCGGGCCGACATCGGGATTGCCATGGGCATTACCGGCACCGATGTTTCTAAAGAAGCGTCAGAAATGGTCTTGCTAGACGATAATTTTGCCACTATTGTAGCTTCTGTCGAAGAAGGGCGAACTATCTACGATAACATCCGCCGCTTTGTGAAGTTTTCCATTGCCGGTAACCTGGGCAAGATTTTAGTGATGCTGGCTGCGCCGTTTTTGGGCATCAACGTCGCGCTGGAGCCACTGCAGCTGCTCTGGCTCAACCTGATGACCGACGGGCTGCTGGGGTTGGGGTTAGGTGTGGAGCCAGCCGAAAAAGGAATCATGGTTCGACCGCCGCGCTCGCCCTCGGCCTCGCTGTTCCACGGCGGGCTGACGGCCCACATTGTGCGGGTGGGCGTGCTCATTGGTGTTGTGGGGCTGACGGTGGCCTGGCTGGCCTTTGAACCAGGGCAGCCAGAGGCCAACAGTTGGCGCACGATGCTCTTTACTACCCTGGCCTTTTTGCAGGTGGGGCAGGCGGTTTCGTCCCGCTCCAGCCGCGAATCGGCCTTTACGCTGGGCTGGCGTTCCAACCTCACGCTCTTTTGGCTGGCTGTGCTGGTGGTGGGCTTGCAGCTGCTGGTGATCTATCTGCCGGGAGTGAACGACTTTTTTACGGCCGTTCCCCTCACTATCCCCCAGCTGCTTATTTGCATTGGGTTAGGTAGCCTGGCTTTTTGGGCCATCGAGCTGGAGAAATGGTGGCTCAACCGAAAATAAAGCAAAACGATTTTGCAGATTTTGCGTATGGGTTGGTGGAAATCACAGAAAATTTTGATTATTCAGGAGGATTGACATGTTTCAGCGACTTTCAAATAGTTGGGAATTGGTGAAGGCAAGCTGGCGGGTTTTGCTGGCAGACAAAGAGCTTATGCTCTTCCCGCTCATTGCTTTTTTCGCCTCGCTTCTGGTGCTTATTACTTTTGCCGTGCCCACGGTGCTGGCGGGCGTACTGGATTCGGCCGTAGCAAATGGCGAATTGGGCATTTTTAGCTACGTTATCGCCTTTCTGTTTTACGCAGTAATGTACTTCGTCACTATCTTTTTCAACACTGCGCTGGTTGGCGCGGCAATGATCCGGCTGGAAGGGGGCGACCCAACCGTGCACGATGGCTTGCGCATCGCTTTGAGCAAGCTGGGCACTATTTTTGGCTATGCAGTTATTGCCGCGACGGTCGGCACCATTTTGCGGGCCATCTCTGAGCGTTCCGGGGCGATTGGTCAATTTGTGGTGTCGCTCATTGGCTTTGTGTGGAACATTGCCACCTTTTTGGTAGTGCCAGTGTTGGTTGTAGAAAATGTGGGGCCGCTGGAAGCCGTTAAACGCAGCGGTAACTTGCTGAAAGAAACCTGGGGAGAGCAAATTGCCGGGAATTTGAGCGTAGGTTTTCTCTTTGGCCTGATCTCATTTCTGGTGATTCTGCTAGGCATTCCCGTGGTGATTTTGGCGGTGATGAGCGGCAGCGTGGCGTTGATTGTAACGGCCGTTGCCGTTATCGTGCTCCTGCTGATGGCCATCTCCCTGGTGAGCAGCACGCTCAGCGGCATCTACACCGCGGCCGTTTATCGCTATGCTACTACCGGCGACACGGGCGGCTACTTTGATGCCGA
>CBDUOF010000113.1:0-14174 GCA_965368765.1 uncultured Anaerolineae bacterium
CCCCTTCATTTAATTCGGCGTAGATAGTATCATCATAGGTGTTATTAGCCAGACAGCTGGCAAACTGCTCACTGTCTAGGCCCATTTCTGCGGCGTACTGATTAAATAGGATGTCCGCATCCGATTGATTGTTCCAGGCTGCCTGATTGCTGAATAGTGCATCATGCATGGCAAGGTACGCATCCTGATCGCCTGCGCAGCGTGCCGCATTGGCGGCATAAAGGGCCTGCGGATGAATCTGAGTCAGCGGAAAATCCTTGAAGACGTAATAAACCACACCCGTGTCAATATAATTTTCCTTTAGTAAAGGAAAGGTTCGTTCAAAGTGTTGGCTGCAATACGGACATTGAAAGTCGGTATATTCAACAATGGTGATCGGCGCATTGGGGTCACCAATGGCAAATGAGTTTTCGATGGGAACGTCAACCGGGCCAGATGGGGGTTGCGGTGCCTGGGGTTGTGTTGCTTGCGCTTGTGCCTGTTCATAAGCCTGACGCGCCTGCGCTTCCAGCACGGCTTCCAGTTCATCGTTTTCGGCCAGCTCAATGACGGCTTCAAATACCTCAAATGGCTGTGCCCCGCGCATGGGGTAGCCGTTGATATAAAAAGTTGGCGTGCTGCTGACGCCGAGGGATAGTGATTCTCGTTGATTGGTCAGCACGCGCTCGCGCTGCTCACCTAAGTCAATGCATCTGATCAGCTCGCTTTCATCTAGCCCTAAATCGGCTGCCAGCTCGGTAAAGGAATTAATGGCGGCCGTTTCTCCGGAACCGCCCCAAAGGGCCTGGTTGGCAAAAACGGCATCGTGCATTTCTTTGTAGGCATCCTGTTCGCCGGCGCAGCGCACGGCCGTTCCAGCCACAATTGCCTCTGCGTGCAAAGTCTCCAACGGCAAATCTTTAATCGCGTAAAAAATACGGCCGCTTTCAATCATTTCTGTAAACATTGTGGGAAATGTTTCCATGGCGTACTGTTGGCAGTACGGGCATTGATAATCGGTAAACTCCACAATTTGCACAGGTGCATTGGGGTCACCCGCTGACCAGGCCACATTTTCTGGTTCCACCGGAATGACAACCGGCTTTGGCGGTGCATATTCAGCAGGGAGTTCACCGCCACTTGTCGGCGCCGCAGCGATGCTTTGGCCGCTGCCTATAAGAGCGATCGCCTCATTGAAGGTGGCCAGCGGTTGAGCGCCGATTAGCGGTTGATCATTAATGAAGAAGCTGGGCGTGCTGCTGACGCCCCGGCTAAGCCCAATTTGGTAATCGGCGCGCACGGCATCCACATACCTGTTATCTTCCAGGCAGCTGTTAAACGAGTCGGATTCCAGGCCCAATTCTTCGCCATAGCTGGCGAACGTGCTGTTGGCCTGGTTGTGGCTCCATTCGCTGATGTTGGCGAAGAGCCGATCGTGCATTTCCCAATAGGCTACGGCGCCCTGTTCGCCTGCACAGCGGGCGGCGTTGGCGGCTAGCTCTGCCTGGGCGTGGATGTTCAGTGGGAAATCGTAGAAGACTAGCAGGACATCGCCATTGGCAATCTGGTTACTATTGATTGATGGAAAGGTTTGTTCTACGAAACGGCCGCAATACGGACACTGGAAGTCGGAAAACTCCTCAATGAGGACGGCCGCATCGGGATTGCCACGGTACGGGCGACCATCTTCCGTAAAGCCGACTTCGATGCCGTCGGCATCAAATTCTGCGGATTCTGCTGCGACTGTCACAATTGGGACGCTATTGCTGGCAACGGCCGTATCTGCCGGACCATCTAATAATGTACGACCATCACGTGGAGAAAGTAAAGGGGCATCGTCTGTTTGTTGAGTTTCACTGGCTGGGGTGGCTGCGCCACAGGCTGTGACCAGCAGTAGGGTGAATGCCACCAACCACCAGACATTTTTCTTCGAAAAAAGCATTGATATTTACTCCATCTATTCGCCAACACTTCTAGAATGTGCTAGACTTTTATGTTTATTTTAACATTTTTATCATGTTCAATAGCTCTTATCTTAAACGAAAAGAAGTCAAGATACCAACCGCGCTGCGGCTTGTTTGGTTGATGCTAAGCTTTGCCGCATTTACGGCCGTAGGGCGGGCACCGATCGCGGTTGCTCAAGCTGTCGCTGGCTTTACCCAGCCTGTTTCTGGCGAGACAGTTACAGGCGTTGTTGAGGTGCGCGGTACGGCCGTTCATCCTGACTATTTGCGCTATGAACTTGCTTTTCTACAGCAAGATGTGCCTGGTGCGGAGTGGATCGTTTTTGCAGAGGGCGCGGAGCCCGTCAGCGATGGCGTCCTGGCTGTGTGGAACACGACAGTCGGGCGTGAAATTGGCGCCCCGGTTTTTCCAGACGGCCGTTATCAGCTGCGACTCCGTATCGTTAAGAATGATTTTAACTATGATGAATACTTTGTCACCGACCTTATCATTCAGAATGAGGGGCCAACCCCGACACCGACACCGGATGAAACGGCCGTTGCGCTGACAGCCACCAGCGCCGCCGTAACCATTGTGCCCACCGGCAATAGTGAGAGCAGCTTCCAGCAGCCAACGCCGCTGCCCTCGCTGACGCCTTTTCCTACGCCGACGCCACCGCCTACGGTCGTGGGGGATACGCCGGCCTCGCCGCTGTCAGGCGGCCCTGAGACGTCTGGGGGCCTCTTGAATCAACTGGAAGAGGTGGAGACGAGTCGGGTGAGCACTGCTTTTTGGTTGGGAATTCGACTGACGGCTGGGCTGTTTATGGCGGCGGCTTTGTACCTGCTGCTCCGCTGGGGCGGACGTCGTTTGTGGCATCTTTACTGGATTCAGCGGGAGCGTCATGACAATGACCAATGAAAAGCGGACATTGAGGTTCTGGCGGAATCAAAGATTCCGCTGGGCTTTTCACGACTTGCTCTCATCTACGAAGGAAACTAGCGTAATTGTGAAGAAAGCAACCTACCTTATCTTACTCCTGTCCCTGACTGCGCTGCTAGCAGCTTGCCAGAACGAAGAGCGTTTACCAACACCCGTCGCAACCATCTCGGTTTCTTCAGTTGAAGCGGCAGATAGTGGGTCGGAGGCAGAAACGGCCGTCTCCACCTTAACTCCCACGCCCGCCGTCACGAACACGCCTGGGCCGCCCACAGCCACGCCACTGCCACCTAAAACGATGACCGTTTGTCTGGGGGCAGAGCCAACCAGCCTCTTTTTATACGGCGATGATAGTTTGGCCGGAACGGCCGTTCGCCACGCCCTCTATGAAAATTTGTTCACGACCTTGAACTACGATTACCAACCGCAGGGGCTGCAAAAATTGCCCAGCCTGTCTGAGGGCGATGCCCGAATTGGCTTGGTGGAAGTGGCCGAAGGCGACCTTGTTGTGAATTCGGCTGGGAACGTGGTCTTTTTAGTGCCAGGGGTCCAATTTGTGCGCGGTGATGGTGAATTTGTAACGTTCGACCGTAGCCTGATTGCTGAAGGGTCTGAGCCTTTGCTGATGCAGCAAATGGAGGTCGATTTCACCTTCAAAGCCATGCGTTGGTCGGACGGCACGCCCGTGACGGCGGCTGACTCCGTTTTTAGCTACCAGCTTGCTGGCAGCCCCGATGCTCTCAGTGATAAGTCGCGTTTGGAGCGAACTGCCAACTATGAAGCGACGGGCGAACTCACCACAACCTGGACGGGATTGCCTGGCTTTTTAGACCCGGAATATTTTACCAATGCCTGGTTGCCTCTTCCTGAGCATCAGCTCGGGGAGTTTTCGGTAGCGGAGTTGGTGGCGGCTGATACGGCCGTTCCCCAGCCGCTTAGCAATGGTCCCTATGTGGTTACAGAGTGGCGCAAGGGCGAGGCGGTTATTCTAAGTAAAAACGAGAACTATTATCGTAGTGACATAGGGTTGCCCTACGTGGACCAGGTAGAAATTCGTTTTGGATTGGCGGGCGAAACGGCCGTCAATCAAATTGCCACCGGTTGTGATATTGTGACGCACGACAACATCAATCTGGCGCAAACGCCCGACGTGTTGGCTGCGGTCGACGCCGGCTTACTTTTAGCCGCATTTAGCTCAAACAATATTTTTGAGCATATCGACTTTGGCATTAATTCCTGGGAAAATTATGGAGATGGTGAGCGAAACGGCCGTCCCGACTGGTTCGAAGACGTGCGTATGCGGCAGGCCATCACCTTGTGCACCAACCGGCAGCAGCTGGTCGATGAGATTACCTTCGGCCAATCGCGTATCCTGCACGCCTACATCCCTGATGACCATCCGCTTTATCCCACCGAGGCGCAAGCCTGGGAATATGATCCTGCTGCCGGTAATGGCCTGCTGGATGACATTGGCCTAATAGATACTGATGGCGACGGGATTCGCGAACTGGTCGAAACGGATATTAGTAACACCATTGTCGCCACCACGACGATGAGCATTACCCTGGGCACCAACAGTGAAAGTGACATTCGCTTGCGCATTAACGAACAGGTTGCTACGGATTTGGCCGACTGCGGCATTCAGGTCAATCTGTATGATGTGAACGCGGACGATTGGTTTGCCGACGGCCCGTTTAGCGGTCTGTTTGGTCGTCGCTTCGACCTGGCGACCTTTGCCTGGCGCACCGGTATTCATCCGCCTTGCGGCCTGTACCTGGGCAGCAACGTGACCGGACCAGAGGAACGTGGGTTCGGCGGTTGGGGCAATATCAATGCCACAGGCTGGGTTGATGCCGACTATGATGCTGCCTGCAGCGCCGCTTTGGCCGCGCTTCCAGGGACGCCGGAATATAGGACGAATCATCAGCAAGCGGCACAGATTTTTACGGAGCAGCTGCCGATTATTCCGCTGTTTCACTATCTGAAAACGGCCGTCACTCAACCTACCGTCCAAAACTTTCAGCTAGATGCTTCTCAGCCGTCCGAGCTGTGGAATTTCGCGGAGCTGGACATTGAGGTTGAACGATGAGAAATATTGCGTATTCCGTATTGCGTAGGATTGGTTTATTACGAAATACGCAATACGAAATAGATGACAACATGGCAGAAGGCGAACGATTCTTAATTGTCGGGCTGGGGAATCCTGGCCGTAAATACCGAGGCAACCGGCACAACATTGGCTTTATGGCGGTGGATGCGCTGGCGGCTGCCTATAATATTGATAGCAACACGGTGCAAAACAAAGCGATTGTGGGAAACGGCCGCATCCAAAACCAAAATGTCATCATTGCCAAGCCGCAAACCTTCATGAACAACAGCGGTGATTCTGTGGGCCCTCTGGCGCGTTACTATAAGGTGCCGCCAGCCAATATCCTGATCGTTTACGATGAGCTGGATTTACCCTTCGGCACGATCCGCCTGCGTGAGAAAGGTGGCGCTGGTGGCCATAATGGCATGAAGTCAATCATCAATCATATTGGGCAGGCGTTTCCCCGAGCGCGCTTGGGAATCGGGCGCCCACCGGGGCGAATGCCTGTACCGGCCCACGTATTGCAGGACTTTGGCAAAGATGATCGGCCGCTGTTGGACGATATTCTGGCAGAAGCTGTCCGTGCCATCGAAACCTATTTGCGTGATGGCATCCAGCTGGCAATGTCTCGCCACAACGGTAACCTGTTAATCGACGAGTGACGATTTCGGAACGACGATTGTAAGTTGGAGCAAACAATATTCGTTAATCATTAATCTCAAACTGTAACTTAAACTATGTCAGTTTCTGGACTTCTCAAAATATTTGATCAATTACCAGCTTTCCATCAGTTGGTAGCGGAACTGGATGAGAAAAAGGCCGTTCCGCCTTTGACGCTGCCTGCTGGTGCCAGGACGGCCGTTCTGGCCAAGCTTTACCTCCAGCGAAAGGTCCCGATTATCTTACTCACCGGCAAGGTAGAGTCTGCCGCCGCCTGGATTCAGGCGCTGGAAATGTGGCTCCCGCCCGGCGACGTGATGCGTCGCCTGCCGGAACCTACGCCGCTGCCCTTTGATCGTGGCCCGTGGAGTGAGCGCAGCCGTGCCGACCGCCTGACCGTGTTGACCCGACTGATGGCTGGACAACATCCCCAAATGCCTTCCGCTGAGCTGCCCCCGCTCATTGTTGCCTCCGCCCGCGCCTTCCTGCAAAAGACACTGCCAAAACGCCGCTTCATGACCAGCACGCGCGTGCTGCGCGTTGGCCAAATTATCGAGCTGGAAAAACTGATCGAGATGTGGCAAGGCATTGGTTATGAATCTGCCAGCGTTGTAGAAGCCGCCGGGCAGTTCAGTCGGCGTGGTGGGATCATCGACATTTTTCCGATCGCCACGCCGTTCCCGGTGCGTATTGAGCTGTTTGGTGATGAAATTGACACCATTCGCTATTTCGATCCGGCCACGCAGCGCTCGATTGAAGTGGCCGGGGGCCGTGAAGCGAACAGCATCATTGTGCCACCGACGCGTGAGGCATTGCCGAGCGTAGCTGAGGAATATTCCCGCTCGTTGCCCGATGAGTTGACTCGCAAACAGGAGGAGACCGCCTTGCCTTCCTGGCGAGATGATTTGCCCGATTTGCGAGCGGGAAACGCTTTCCCCAATCTGGAATATTACTTGCCGTTGATATACCCGCAGCCAGCGAGCCTGCTGGATTATTTGCCGAGTGAAGCCCTGGTGGTGGTGGATGATTGGCGTGAACTGGAAACGGCCGTTTCGGAGCTTCATGAACACGCCGACCAGATTGCCAATGAACAGGTCAGCTTGCCGCCCAACTTCCAAAATCCCCTCTTTGCCTGGGATAAACTTGTCGATGAGCTGAACTGGTGGCAGCCACTTATTTTAGGCGATGGCGTTGAAGGGACGGATCCGGAACGGCCGTATCTCGATTTTGCCAGCGCCTTTGAACCCGGACCACGGTATGGCGGACAGGTACGGCCGTTGCTCACCCAGCTTAAAAACGCCCAAAACGAAGGTGAGCGTGTGGTCCTGTTAAGCCAGCAAGCCGCCCGGCTGAGCGAACTGTGGCGCGAGGAAGGTCGTGGGGCCGGGGCAGACAGCCTATTGCTTCGCGGTGGCCTTGCCCCAACCGCTGAAAACGGGGAGACAGCAGACATGCCTGCAGCGGCACCCATGCCCGGGCATCCTGTAGACAATATCGACACGCTGCCGCCGAACGGCTCCCTTTCATTTGTGCAGGGGGCCTTGCCAGAAGGGTTTGTCCTGGTTAATCGTGAAGAAGATAAGATTTTGCTTGATTTGCTTACCGATGCCGAAATTTTTGGCTGGAATCGGCCTGCACCACGTCGCTGGCGTTCTCCACGTCCCATTGCCCCGGAAGCCCGCTTTGCCGACATCAGCGCAGGAAATTACGTGGTCCACCTGGAATATGGCATTGGTCGCTTTGCCGGACTGGTTGTGCGCAACATTGGCGGCATGGAGCGAGAATATTTACTGCTTGAATACGCCAATGGAGACACGCTATACGTCCCGGCGCATCATGCAGATCGCCTCAGTAAATGGGTAGGTTCTGATGAGCGCCCGCCGAATATGCACCGTCTGGGCGAGCGTTCCTGGACGCAGGCCAAAGCCAAAGCCCAAAAGGCAGCCGATGAACTTGCCGACGAACTGCTAGAGCTTTACGCCAGTCGCGAATTGATAGATGGTCATGCCTTTTCGGCCGATGCGGAATGGCAGGCAGAGCTGGAAGCGAGCTTCCCTTATCGTGAAACAGAAGATCAGCTGCGCGTTATTGCGGAAGTCAAAGCGGACATGGAACAGCCTCAGCCAATGGATCGTCTGGTTTGTGGCGATGTTGGGTATGGCAAAACAGAAGTGGCCCTTCGAGCGGCCTTCAAAGCGGTAATGGACAGCAAGCAGGTTGCCATTTTGGTGCCAACGACGGTGCTGGCCCAGCAGCATTTCAATACATTTTATGAGCGCTTACGGCCGTTTCCCGTTAAGGTGGAAATGCTTTCTCGCTTCCGAACCGGGGCACAGCAAAATCGAATTGTGAAGGGGCTGCGAAACGGCCGTATCGACATCATCATCGGCACCCATCGCCTGCTCTCCGACGACATTTCTTTTAAAGATTTGGGGCTGGTCATCGTGGACGAAGAGCAGCGTTTTGGCGTAGCCCACAAAGAGCGTCTCAAGCAGTGGCGCACCGAGGTAGACGTGTTGACCATGACCGCCACCCCCATCCCGCGGACGCTTTACATGAGCCTCACCGGCGTGCGCGACATCAGCATCATCGATACGGCCCCGGCGGAGCGGCTGCCCGTGCAAACTTACGTCGGCACGTTCGATGAAACGCGACTGAAGCGGGCCTTACAGCGGGAATTGGATCGGGGCGGGCAGGTCTTCCTGGTGCACAATCGGGTGCAAACAATCGACATCATTCAGAAGCAGATAGAGCGTCTCCTGCCTGAGGCCCGCGTCGCCATCGGCCACGGCCAAATGAGCGAGCGGCAGCTAGAGCGCATCATGACGGATTTTGATGAGGGGAAAATTGATGTTCTTATCAGCACAACTATCATTGAAAGCGGGCTCGATATTCCCAATGCCAACACCTTGATTGTAGATCGGGCGGACCGCTTTGGTTTGTCACAGATGTACCAGCTGCGTGGCCGGGTCGGGCGCGGAGCCAAACGCGCCTACGCTTACTTCTTCCACGCCCCGTGGCGCACGCTCAATGAAGATGCCAGAGCGCGGCTGGAAACCATTGCGGAGAAAACGGATTTAGGTGCGGGCTACCAGATTGCGCTGCGCGATATGGAAATTCGCGGTGCGGGAGATTTGTTGGGTGGTCAGCAAAGTGGCCATATTTCGGCCATCGGTTTTGATTTGTACACCAAGCTGCTTTCTAATGCGGTGAAACGGCGCAAGGCAGAGCGCAACGGCGAGCATTTGCCGTCTGAGCTGCCGGAAGCCACGCTCATTGATGTGCCATTGGCCGCCTACGTGCCGCCCGATTATGTGCCAGACCCGGCGCTGCGGTTACGACTTTATCGTCGTATGGCGATGCTGGGCAATTTGTCGGAAATTGACGAGATGGCGGCGGAGTTGGCCGACCGCTTTGGCCCGATTCCTGATCCCGTCCATCATTTGCTCTACCAGCTGCGCATTAAGGTGCTGGCGGAACGGGCCGAGGTAACGGCCGTTACCACCGAAGCAGGTCAGATCAAGATTCGCTTGTTAGACTTGGAAGGGATCGATCGTTTCCGCTTGCAGCGCTATTTGGGTGAAACGGTCCGGGTCAGCCGCAAGGCTATCTGGATGCCGCGTGAGCTAAGCACCAAAGAGTGGCAAGTCACCTTGGTGCAGGTGCTCGAGCGTCTGGCAGCTTTTGAACGTGACAAGATGAAACTGGAAAAGAATAATTGATTTTGAATTGAGAAACGTGATTTGTGAATGAGGAAGCAGTTCACGATCTCCGGCTTTAAGGATTACCATGGACATTACGTTTTTTGACGACCCTTTTGAAGGGCCAAAACCGCGCGAAGAGGTGAAAATCAAGCAGCTGGGCCTGTACATGCACGAAGACGGCCGTCGCGTGGCGGTGGGATTTGACATTACCCCATTTATGGAACGACCGTCACTCCAGGTTACCTTCATCAATGAGCGTGGCGAAGAGGCTGGTTCTCTGCATGTTATCGAGACGCTGCAAACCAACTTTAACCTGACAGTGCATTTACGCGACAAAGAGCCAACCGATACCTACGAGGTGACGGCCGTTGTCTACTATGCTACCCCGGACACCGAGCGCGTCGACGTGCATTCGCTGACGCGTACTTTGAACCGCACCACGCCTGGCGAACAGTAACCCGTCTTAAACTGGACATGCTTATTTGTGCCGCCGTTTCCGCCGATTTAGGCCAGTAACAAGCAGCAAGCCAAGCGGAAAGATAGGGACAACGGCCACAACTGGTATCACCGTGCGCAGCGGTAAAATATTGTCTGGGGTTACCTGAAGCTGTAGTGGACTGCTCATTAGCGAAACAAACGTCCTTTCCGGAGACAGGACGGTGAGGAACGTGGCAAACTCACCTTCAAAAAGCGCATGGAGCCGCCAGTTGAGCTGTACGCTTTCGCCGGGCTGCAGCTGAACATATTGCGTGCGCTGGGGCGACCAATCTTCCGGGTCCACGTGACGGCCGTTTTTTACATCGGCAACGCTCAGGTGCACGGCCAACGGGGGTGTCGCCGTAGCGCTATCATTTTGCAGAACAGTATGAAACGCCACCCAATCTCCCGCCATGAGCGTGGCAGTTTCCTGGCTGATCTGGATCGATAGCTCATTGCCCACGCTGCTTTGTGCTGCTGCAGTCGGTGTAGAACCAGACCTGACTACCCCCAAAATCAGCAGCAATCCAATGGTCAAAACCCTTTTTTGAATTTTTGACGACTGAACAGTGAAACACTTCTTCATGAGCGGCCTCCCTGTAACGTCAGTCTCGTATTGAGATAGCGCGGACCAAGTCCAATCACCAGAGCCAGGGCCACAAGGGGTGAGAGCAAAAGGGATAACCCACTCGTCCATGGTTCGCCGTCGATAATAGCTGACTGGTAATTGGCAACGGCCGTCACCGGATTCATCAAGACAAACCAGCGCACGGCTGGTAAATCCTGCACCGTGCCGGGTAGTTGAGTAGGCGCCGCCAGCACCAGCACAACCACAAAAGCGACAGCAAAACTAACCATATTTGTCGGGGAAAGGCTGCTGATAAACACGCCAATTCCCGCAGCCAGAATGACCAGCATCGTGCCCGGAATTAACAAAAGAAGTACTGACGGCAGAACCACGTCCGTGCCGTTGGCAACCAGTATTACGTAGGGCACGGCGAGTGGCAGCATGCCCAACCAAAGCGACAAGATCGCCAGTAGCTTACCAATGACAAGCTGCGCCCGTCGCACTGGGGTTAGCAGCAAATGCTCCAGGCTGCGCTGGTCGCGCTCACCGCTGAACGAGTCGGCGCTGAGCAGCAAGACAACGACAATGCCAACCAGAACAGTCGCTTGAATTGTAAAGGTAATCAACTTGCGCTGGGACAATACATTTATTTCCGGATTTACTGCCAATAGAACAATATAAACGCTGAGGAATATGGTAAAAACGAGCAGCAGCAGAGATCCGCGCCAGCCAATCCACAGGCGGCGCAGTTCCGTGGACATGACAACCCGCCAACCCGGTTGGGATCGCTTACTTTTCACGATGGAACCTCCTCAATCATAGACAGGAAGGCATCGCTGAGTCGCGTTGTTTCCTTGCTAAAGCCTTCAATGGCGATGCCCGCCTGGATTAGCTGGTGTAAAATTATGTTGAAATCGACCCCATTTGGCGCTGATTGAATAGTGACGGTGAGTTCGCGTGCCATATTGGCGTGGCGTTTGGCCGTCACGCCCTTCAGCGCTGATAGGGTAGAAACGGCCGTAGTCATGCCACCGTTGGGAATTTGAATGTGGCAGGTGTAGGGAATTGCAACGCGCTGCTTGATCTCATCAACGGAACCGACCGCAATCGTGCGGCCCCTATTTAAGATAACCACGCGATCACAGATTGCCTCGACCACTTCCAGCAAATGACTGCTCAGCAAGATGGCAACTTGATGCACCTCCGCCGCTTCACGGATGACGCGCAACATTTCTTGCTGCCCTTTGGGATCAAAGCCGAGTGTTGGCTCGTCCAAAAAGAGGATTTTCGGATCGTTGATGAGTGAACGGGCAATGGCCAGGCGCTGCTTCATGCCTCGGCTATAGGTGGCGATACGCATGTGCTTTGCGCCGGTCAAGCCAAATAACTCTAGTAACTCGGCTGCTTTATGGTTGGCTTGCGATTCCGCCTGGCCATAGAGCCGACCCATATAAGTTAAGAATTCAAGTCCGCTCAGGTCCGCTGGAAAGCCATTGCTTTCTGGCAAGACCCCAATGATGGCGCGAATCTGTTCCGGCTGGGAATCGGGCAATCCCATTACTGAAAAGTGCCCCTGATCTGGAGCCAGAATGGTTGTTAAGATACGCATGGCAGTGGTCTTTCCTGCGCCATTTGGCCCTAGTAAGCCCATGATTTCACCGGCATGCAGCTTGAATGACAGATCGGTCAGTGCCGCCAGATCTCCATACGATTTAGCGATTTCCTGGACGTTGAGAACAATCTGCCTATCTGTTTTTTGACTCATGGCAACTCCTTTCATCTGATGGCAAGACAATGACTAGGCACAGCGGACCATTCATCACGCGCCCGTGCGAAATGCTTCAACGGGTTCCAAGCGAGCTGCCCGAATAGCCGGGTAGGTTCCTGAGACAAGCCCAATTGCGCCACCGACTAGTGGTGCAAGAAACGGAGCCACTGGATCCAGGACGGGCGTCCACACCTGATACGCCGAAACGGCCACGACGGCAAGAATACCAAGGCTGGCACCCAAGATGCCGCCAATCACGCCCAGAGAGGTACTTTCCAGCAGGAATTGGATGGCGATATGTTGACGCGTGGCCCCTATGGCGCGGCGTAAACCAATTTCCCCCGTTCGTTCAATCACAGAGACGAGGGTGATGTTGCCAATGCCAATGGCTCCAACGATGAGGGACAGGCCGCCCAGCAGCAGAAACATCACGTTCAGATCGCTCTGCACCGCATCGCGCACGCGCTGGGGTTCCGGGGCTCTGTCCAGCTTAAGGGCGGCAGGATTGTCTGGCCGCAGGGCCAGGGCCGCTTGTTGCGCGATGAGGCCAGTTGCACCAATTTTTGTCTCGATAACAACAATTTCCGGGCCAATCAGGCCAAAATCTTGTCGCGCGGTCCCTTCTGGCAAAATGACTGCGCCAAGCAAGTCTGGTTGGCGTGCCACGTCACTGAGGACGCCAATAACCAAATAGAGATTGTCGCCAATGGCAATGGCTGGCAGCGGCTCCAGCTGCACAATCCCCAGCCGCAGTGCCGCATTGGGTCCCAGCACGGCGACGCGATCGGCACGCAGGGAGTGGCCTAGGTCTGGAAAACGGCCGCTTGCCAGTTCGGCTCGAACGGCCGTAAATAACCCGGGTGACGCTGCCTTTACCGCCAGATTAAATGCTGTCTGACTTTGCGGATCTTTGATCGGTGAGGAACTCACCAAAACATTTCCAACATCGACTTCGCTCACATTGCCAGCGGCCACCACACCATTTAAACGCGCCAACCGCTCTGGCGCATCCCAGGGAATTGCGTACGGATCTACCCCTCCCAGGGTCGCCTTTCCCGTTACAAAAATCTCCGTTGCCGCTAACTCATCAAATTGGCTAATAATGCGATTGTTGGCGGTGCGTGACAGGCCCAGCGTGGCAACGAGAGCGGTCAGGCCAATGACAATTCCCAGCACCGTCAACACCATGCGGCCGGGTCTGGCGAACATGCCTGCCAGCACTTCATCAAGCAGATCGCGCAGCGTGATGCCAGAACGCAACCGTTTTTCTTTTTTCTCAGGTGGACCGCTGCTTTTTATGCCGTCTACGGCGTGATCATTGGCAGGGGGATTGCCGGCATATCTTGGCGCGTGACGGATGGTTTCTGTTAAACGGCCGTCAATGATTTGCACTCGGCGCCCGGCCCGTTTTGCTACATTTTCATCATGGGTCACCATGATGAGCGTGAGGCCCTGTTGATTCAAGGCTGCGAAGAGATCAAGCAAGTCGTTGGTCGTTTTTGAATCCAGGTTGCCCGTTGGCTCATCACATAACAGCAGGCTGGGGGCGCCTACCAGGGCCCTGGCAATGGCAACCCGCTGCCGCTCGCCGCCAGACAATTTCGTGGGCAAATATTCTACACGGTGTGAGAGGCCAACCCGCTCGATGGCGGCGAGCGCCCGCTCACGCCTTCCCTTGTGGGACTGCTTGCGGTAAACCTCCGCTAGCATCACATTTTCTAAAACAGAGCGGTGGGATAAAAGGTGAAAAGATTGGAATACAAAGCCAATCCGTCGGCTGCGCAGCCCGGCGCGTTCATTGTCGTTCAGGGTGGCGGTGTCTACGCCGTCAAAAAGGTAGCTGCCGCTTGTGGGTCTGTCCAGGCAGCCGATCACGTTGAGCAAGGTCGATTTTCCAGCTCCGGACGGGCCGGTGATGGCCAGCCATTCACCACGCTGTAGCTTCAAATCGACATCAATCAAGGCCTGTAACGTGACATCTTCGCCGTATTGGCGCCCGACTTTTTTCAACTGAAGCACATTCTGCGTGTGGTTCAGCTGGGCGCT
>CBDUOF010000114.1:0-14139 GCA_965368765.1 uncultured Anaerolineae bacterium
GGCATTGCCGCCAATTCGGATGAACATATGACGGTTTTGTCTAATCTGGCTGAAGCGATTGAGGATCCCGATATGGCGGATCAGCTGGCTCAGACAGATGACGTTGATTTGATTTTGCGCAGCCTCAATGGCGTGCCCGACAGTGCGTAAATTTAATTGTTAGGGAAACGGCCGTTTCCCTAACTACTCACAAAGGAAGCGAAGTTGTGAAGCAGCTAAACTTTGTCATTGAAAATGCCACGGGGCTGCATGCCCGCCCTGCCAAGGTGTTTGTCCAGACAGCCAAACGGTTTAAGTCGGATATTCGCGTTCATTATGGCAGCAAAAAAGTGAATGCCAAAAGCTTGATTGCCTTGCTGGCTCTGGGCGTCAAGCGGGGCGGCTCTATTCAAGTAGAGTTGAACGGTGAAGACGAAGCATTGGCCGCAGAAGCACTGCAAGCGGCCGTTTCTGATGGCCTGGGAGAGGGGGATCACCCTCATGCACCGGCGGCCCCAGCAAAACCGGTAGAGACGAGGCAAGTCGAGTCTAACGGACAAGCCGCTGGGGAAGAGGTTCCCGGTGAGCTGCGCGGTTTGGCCGCTGCACCGGGTTTAGCTATTGGCCCTGTGTTTCAGATGAAACCCACCACCATTTCCATTTCAGATAATTTTGACGGCGTTGAGGTTGAACAGGCTCGGCTAGAGGCTGCTCTGGCTCAAGGGCAGGAACAGCTGACTGACTTGCGTAAGCAGTTGGCGGCTCAGGCGCCGGAAGAGGCAGCCATTTTTGACGTGCATCATGAACTGTTGACGGACGAAGAAATGTTGGATGCCATGCGGGAAAATATTAAAGCGCAACAAAACGCAGCCCAGGCGTGGCAGGCAACCATTCAAGAACGGGCTGGAATAATGGCCAGCCTGGACGATCCGCTCCTGGCCGCGCGTGCAGCTGATATCCGCGATGTGGGCAACCGTATTCTAAAACTGTTGGTGGGCGAAGATGCCATTCATGACGTGCAGTGGCCCTCCCATCCGGTGGTGGTCATTGCTCAAGATCTCACTCCTTCGGACACCGCCTTGCTGAACCCGGAAAAAGTGCTCGGGTTTGCAACGGCCGTTGGCGGGCCAACCGCACATTCAGCCATTATTGCCCGGGCATTGGGTTTGCCGGCGGTCGTGAGTGTTGGCCCTGGTTTGTTGGAGGTGGCGGATGGAACGGCCGTTATCCTCAACGGCAGCAACGGAACGATCTTGGTTGATCCGGACGCAGCGGCCCAAGAGCAGGCCAAAAAGAGCCAGGCAACCGCCAGACAGAAAAAAAAGGAAGCGGACGCCCAGGCCGATGCGCCTGCTATTACTCTGGATAATCATCGAATTGAAATTGCTGCCAATATTGGTGGCGTCAGCGATGCGCAGGCTGCCCACCAATCCGGGGCGGAGGCGGTGGGGTTGCTGCGCACTGAATTTCTCTTTCTAGATCGTGCCACACCTCCGTCTGAGGAAGAACAATTTGAGGTATACCGCCAAATTGCCGTGGCAATGTCCGGGAAGCCGGTTATCATTCGCACGCTGGATATTGGAGGCGATAAGCCGTTGCCCTATGTTCAGGTGCCTCCGGAAGACAATCCATTTTTGGGAGAGCGCGGGATACGGCTTTGCCTGGCGCGCCCTGAATTGCTGCGGGAACAGCTGAGGGCTATTCTGCGAGCCGCTGAGTTTGGTCCTTTGCGCATCATGTTTCCCATGGTGGCCGACATGTCTGAATGGCGGGCGGCCAAAGCAATGGTAGAAGAAATTCGGGTAGAGATGTCTGCTCCCAAGGTGCCGCTGGGGATTATGATCGAAATCCCGGCTGCGGCGCTCATGGCCGATCGCTTTGCCGAAGAGGTTGACTTTTTCTCGATTGGCACCAATGACCTTACCCAGTACACGCTGGCAATGGATCGAATGCATCCGACGCTGGCAAGTAAATCAGATGGTTTGCACCCAGCGGTGCTGCGGCTAATAGATATGACTGTGCGCGCGGCAAATGCAGCAGGCAAATGGGCGGGCGTGTGTGGCGAGTTGGGCGCCGATCCGCAAGCGGTACCAATTTTGCTGGGTCTGGGCGTGGCTGAATTAAGCGTCAGTACTCCGGCGTTGACTCTGGTCAAGGCGCAAATTCGCACCTTGAACTATGCCGCTGCGCAAGCGTTGGCCGCTCAGGCGCTGCGCTGTGCCACGGCAGGCGAGGTGCGGAAGCTAGGCAGTCATTGAGTTATTGGAACCAAATTGTTTCCATTTACCAATTTTCGCAACCATTCATAAGAAGTTTCAAAAATAGAGTGAGAATATGACAAATAAATATGAACTGTACCGTGCGGGGCGAGAGGCGTTGCCTGCTCAAACCTGGTCTTGGAATATGTATGGGGCCGGCATTGAAAACATTGGCCGTGACGGTCGTCCTGAACAGTTCCCAATTCCCGAACCGGCCGATAATCAGCTGTTGGTTCGCGTAGACAGCGTCGGCATGTGCTTTTCAGATGTGAAGCTAATTCGGCAGGGTGGGGCACATCCCAAACTGTACAATCGCAATCTGGCTGAGGAGCCTACCCGGCTGGGACATGAAGCCGCTTTGACGATTATCAAAGTAGGCAAAGATTTGCAGGACACTTACCAGACTGGGCAGCGACTGGCTATTCAACCAGACATTTATCAGGACGGCCGTTCCACAGCATACGGCTATACAATCCCGGGTGGATTGACCCAATATCACCTCATCGGCCCAGAAGTGCTGGACGCCGACGATGGCGCCTATGTCCTGCCACTGACCGAAGCGCTAGGCTATGCGGAAACGGCGCTGACTGAGCCGTGGGCCTGCGTTGAGGCGTCTTACACCCAACGCCGTCGTCTTCAGCCGAAAGCGGGTGGACGACTTTGGGTCATTGGCCAGCCTGATGATGCCACAGCATACACATTTTCTGGGGAGTTGCCGACGCCTTCTCTGGTCGTGCTTTCCAATGTATCAGACGCTGTAAAGGAACTCATTCGGCAGAAAGTGGGGGCACAAGTTGAAATTTTTGTGCGGGATGGCATTCAGCCGTCTGATTTCCCCCAATTGAAAGCAGAACTTACCCATGATGAAGGCTTCGACGACATTATCATGCTGGCCCCGCAAAAAGCAGAGTGGGTTAGCGAGGCGGCCAAGCTAACGGCCTTTCGCGGCACGTTTAATCTGGTAGGCACTGAGCCACTGGACGGCCTGACCCAGATTGATGTGGGGCGGATTCATTACCATTACACTGCCTACGTGGGCAACCCAGGACCGGATATTTCGGCTTCTTACGGGGAAGCGCGGAATCGATGTGATTTATTGCCGGGCGGAGCGGCCGTTTTTGTGGGAGCGGGTGGGCCAATGGGGCAGATGCACGTTCAGCGAGCCATCGAACTGAAAAACGGCCCCAACCTCATTATTGCTACCGAGGTCAACGAAATGCGACTGGCGGCACTGGCGGAGATGTTTGCGCCACTGGCGGAGGCACAGGGCAAACAGCTGATCACTTTTAATCCAGCAACGGAAGCCGACTCTTTGCGCGATTTTGTGCTAAACGCTACTGACCAAATTGGGGCCGATGACGTGGTGGTGTGTGTCCCCGTGGCGCCTTTGATGACTGAGGCGGGAACGTATCTGGCTCCGGACGGGATGCTGGTGCTGTTTGCTGGTGTGCCCAATGGCACGATGTCTGCCCTGGAGATGAGTTCTGTTTATTTACATAACGCTCAATTTACCGGCACGTCTGGTTCAGCCCTGGCCGATCAGGCAACGGTGATTGCCAAAACAGTGGCAGGGGATTTGTCGCCTAATCGCTCTGTGGCGGCTGTGGGCGGCATGGAGGCGGCTCGTGATGGCGTCGAGGCGATGATGGAAGGACGCTACCCGGGCAAGGTTGTCATTTTTCCCCAAATTAGCGGATTGCCGCTGATGAGCCTGGCCGAGCTGAAAGAAAAATATCCCAACGTCGCCGAAAAGATGGCGGAAGGCGATGTTTGGACATCAGCAGCGGAGGCGGCCCTGGTGGAAGCTTTCTGGCAAACGGAGTAGGCCCATTATGCCAAAACCAAAATCGAAGGCGCAAACCAAACGCAGCTTGGTGCAACAATATATCTTGGCCGGTGCTGGGTTGGGTCTCTATTTTGGCCTCTTTTTCCGGCCGGTACGGGAACCCAATTTTGCGGTGGCGCTGGCGCTGGCGCTGTTGGCAACGGCTGCTATTCTCATCCTAGCATTGCTGAAAAAAGATCGACCACCTCTGAGGGAACTGGGGCGAGTGGCTGGGTTTAACTTTATCAAATTCAGCCTGCTGTTGGCGCTGCTGGAAGGACGCCATTATGTCCACGATCTAGGTGGGAAGTGGCTCGTTTCCCTCTTTACCACGTTGCTTGGTGGTGCGGCAGGCTGGTGGCTGGCCCAAAATGAGCAGCGCAAAACGAACTAAACCTTATGATTTACACTGTAACGCTCAACCCGGCGGTCGATCGGGAACTCACTGTTGCTGATTTTGCGTTTGATACCGTGCTGCGAGCAACGGCCGTTCAGGTTGATTGTGGCGGCAAGGGATTTAACGTTTCCAGAATGTTGGCAGCCCTGGGTGCTCCCAGCGTTGCCCTCGGCTTTGCTGGTGGCAAAAGTGGCGCGCTGCTCAATGAGACGCTGGTCGGTTTAGGTATTCAGACAGCGTTCACCTGGATCGAAGGTGAAACGCGCACCAACGTGAGCATTGTCACCGCGCAGCACGACCGCTACCTGAAAGTAAATGAGCCAGGCCCAACCATTACCGACGCCAATAGATCCGCTTTATTGGCCCAGGTGAATGAGCTAATTGAGCCCGGCGATTGGTGGGTATTGGCGGGGAGCTTACCCCCGGGCGTACCGAGCACAATCTATGCTGATTTGGTGGCACTGATCCAGTCCGGCGGTGCCCACGCCATTTTAGATACGAGTGGGGCGGCGCTGCTCGCGGGCTGTGCGGAACGGCCGCTTCTCATCAAGCCAAACGAAGTAGAAGCCAGCGCCATGAGTGGACTGCCTGTCAACAACCCGAAAGAGGCCGTCGCCGCTGCTCAGATGATTCAGTCCCAGGGGCCGCAAAACGTCGTTATTTCCCTGGGCAAGGCAGGGGCAATCTTTAGCGATGGTCAGGCGGCCTGGCTAGCTACCTCGCCAACGATCCAAGAGAGCAACCCAATTGGGGCGGGTGATTCGATGGTTGGCGGATTGGTTTATGGGCTTGCCCAGAAAATGACAGTGGCTGAAGCGCTGCGCTGGGGCATTGCCTGCGGTGCGGCGACGGCGAGTTTAGCAGGAACGGCCGTTGGCTCCCGTGATCTTGTCAATACCTTATTAGATCAAGTGGTTATTAAGCAATTGAGTGCCCTGTAGGGCAGTATGGAGAAACAGTATGTCTTTTACCATTCAGGAAGAAAAACAGTATTCAGTTAATTCAACGGCCGTATACCAGGCCGCTTTGGGCGCAATCGAGGGACTGGAGGGCACAATCGTGAAGCAAAACCCGGATGCCGGTACGGTTGAAGTGCGCTTCGACAAGAAGATTTTGGGTAAGGTGTTGGGAGATCGCACTGAAATGAAGATGTCTGTCAACGCGTCCAATGCAGACAGCAGCGTCGTGGCGGTAGAGGTTTATCCGCTAAATGCTGTCGGGCAAAAATTGATGTTTGGCGCCCGTAAAGGGGTCTCCCGCACGGTGACTGACTGGTTTTATGCCCACTTAGAACATCGCCTGCCAAAATGATCGTTTGTTTCAGCTGACTAACCCAGATGACCATCAACTTCAAAAGTGATGGTCATCTTTTTATTTAAAACTTGCCTTTTCCTCTTCTTCTCCGAAAATAGGTACTAAACCAACAAAAAATTTTCAGCCTTCCTACGGAGAAAACATCCCATGTCCGATCAAGAAACGTACAGCTATAGCTTTATGGAGCTGTTGGCTCAGCAATACCCTTCGATTCAGGCAGCGTCAATGGCCATCATCAACCTGAGTGCCAATTTGAACCTGCCCAAAGGTACTGAGCATTTTATATCTGATGTGCATGGGGAGTACGAAGCATTTTTGCACGTTTTGAAAAATGGTTCCGGCTCAATTCGGCGCAAGATCGAGGAGATTTTCTCGAATTCGCTTTTGGAAAAAGAGAAAAGGAACTTTGCCACCTTAATTTATTATCCAGAGCAAAAATTGCCGCTCATTCTTAAGAAGGTTGAGGACAAGACAGAGTGGTATCGCATTACGCTGTTTCGGTTGATTAAGCTGTGCCGGGTGCTGGCGTCAAAATATACGCGTACGGCCGTTCGCGAAGCCCTTCCCGACGACTTTGCTTTTATCATCGAAGAGCTGCTGCATGAGCAGGAAGGCGTTGAAAACAAGCAAGAATATTATCAAAGCATCATCGACACAATTATCTCCACCAATCGGGGAAACGCTTTTATTGTGGCCATGGCTGAACTTATCCAGCGGTTGGCCATCGCTCGCCTTCACGTCATTGGCGATGTATACGACCGGGGACCCGGGGCACACATCATTATGGACAGGATGCTGGATTACCACGCTGTGGACGTGCAGTGGGGCAACCACGACATTTTGTGGATGGCCGCCGCAGCAGGCAGTGACGCCTGTATTGCCAATGTGATTCGCATTTGCTTGCGCTACGGCAACATGGAAACGCTGGAGAATGGGTATGCCGTTAGCTTGCTGCCGTTGGCATCTTATGCGATGGAACTGTATGCAGGGGATCCTTGCACCCAATTTATTCCGAAGGATACGGCCGAAGAGTTTACGACCAATGAATTGCAGTTAATGTCTAAAATGCACAAGGCAATTGCCATTATTCAGCTGAAGCTGGAAGCGCAAATCATTCAGCGTCGGTCGCACTATGGCATGCAAGATCGCCTTTTGCTGGAAAAGATTGATTTTGAAAAAGGCGTGCTGTGCCTGAATGGCACGGATTATCCGCTGTTGGATACAAATCTTCCCACCATTGATCCGCAGGACCCCTATGCACTAACGGAAAAAGAGAAGTTAGTCGTAGAAAAGTTGCGGCTTTCTTTTGCCAACAGTGAAAGGTTGCAGCGACACGTTCGCTTTTTGTACTCGAAGGGAAGTCTCTATCTTATTCACAACGGGAATTTGCTGTACCATGGCTGTATTGCCATGAATCCCGATGGCTCTTTTGCGTCGGTGGCGGTGGATGGAGAATTGTTTCAGGCAAAGGAATTTATGGATCGCCTGGATCGCTTGGCGCGACAGGGCTATTTTGCCAGCGATCCGGAACAAAAGCAGTACGGCATGGATGCGATGTGGTATTTGTGGAGTGGGTCTCATTCGCCGCTGTTTGGCAAGGAAAAGATGGCGACGTTTGAGCGATATTTTCTGGATGACCCGGCAACCCACGTTGAGGGGAAAAATGCGTATTATTCCTTGCGGGATAAATATGAAACGGCTGTAAAAATTCTAAAAGAGTTTGGCTTGGACCCGAAGCGGGCCCGAATTGTCAATGGGCACGTGCCGGTAGAAGTAAAAAAGGGGGAAAGTCCGGTGAAGGCAAACGGCCGTTTGATTGTTATTGATGGGGGGTTTTCTAAAGCGTACCAAGACAAAACCGGAATCGCGGGCTATACCCTCATCCACAACTCGTACGGTTTTTTGCTGGCTTCCCATGCCGCGTTTGAATCAACTCAAAAGGCAATTGAGGAAGAGCTGGATATCCACTCCAAAACCGATATTTTGGAAGCCAATTTTGCCCGAATTCGGGTACGAGACACGGACGACGGGCATAAGATTCAGGCCAAGATTCACCAGCTGGAAGCGTTGTTGGAAGCGTACCGCACGGGGCTCATAAAGGAGCAGTAAGTTAGCTGCGGGCTTGTTGGTAAACGGCCGTTATTGCCGCCACAATCTTCTCCGTAACCGCATCATCCTTTTCGCTCTTATTAATATAAACGGGCGCACCAAACACCAGCCGCAGCCTGGCAAACGGAAACGGTATCAAATATTTATCCCAGCGGCGCAGCGCGTAGCCAGCATTGGTAAACCCGCCAACCGGAATAATGGCCGCTTCGGCTTTGCGGGCTAAGAAGGATGCGCCCGGCTTTGGCTCAAACGCCGGGCCACTTGGTCCATCCGGCGCCAGAAACGAATCTTTGCCTCCCTTCATCGCCTCAATGATGCGCAGCACAGAACGGCCCGCCGCCATCGGATTTCCCTGCATATCCACCCCATAGGGCGCGGCACCTAAACGTACCGCAAAACTGCTCAAAATATCCCCGCGTGGATCGCCTCCCAGCGTAATGACGGTAAATTTTGAGGCGCCGATAAAGCGCAAGCCATAGGTGACAAAGATGGAGAGCTGTTCGTGCCAAAAAAGCCATAAAAGCGGCCGTCCGCTGGTTCTGGCCTTAGAAATGTTCGCCTGCCCCTCAATTTGCCAACGCACGGTGCGCGTCAGCAGAGAGTGATAAATGGCAAGCAGGTTGCCTTGAAACTGGATGATTGGGTCGTAGCGAGGAGTGGTCATGGAAGTCCTGAAAAGCACCGGGATTTAGGCGCTAGAATGGTTTTTCGTAATAGTTTGCCGCAGCCTGTAGGGTGACCTGGTGGAGTTTCTGGGTAAGATTGTGCGAAACGGCCGTTAACTCATCCGCCTTTTCTACCACAATCGGTGGGTCAATTTGAATGGCAATTTTGCTAAACGGATATGGAATCACGTAGCGGTCCCAGCGGGGAAGGCGGTAGCCATGCCGAGCATAGGCCCCTAAGGGCAATATGAGCGCATTCGCTTTCTGGGCAATATAGGCCAGCCCTGGTTTGATGGCGTAAGAGGGACCTTCCGGGCCGTCTGGCGTGATGTAGGCATCGCGCCCCGCTTTCACCTGCCGCACCAGCTTGGCCAGCTGTCGCGCCGTGGCCATGCTGGCGTCTCCCTGCAGATTCATCGGAAACGGCGTCACGCCCAGCTTTTCAGCAAATACCCTTAAGGTGCCGCCGCGCCAGTCGTCGGGCAAGATAAGGACCAGACGGGCCAAATCGTGCTGGTTGGCAAAGAAGCCGACCAGCATCATGGTCATGCCGTGCCATGCTGCAAAAATAATCGGCCGTTGGCTCTCCAGGGCGGCCTGCAAATGTTCCAGTCCGGTCACCTGAAAGCGGCTGCGTCGGCTGGTTAATCGAGCCACACCGTACAGCGCCGTGCCGCTGACTTTGTCTTGCCAACTACTCATTGATTTGCAAATATCCGGCGCGCGCCAGCCCCCAACCCAAATAAACGGTGTTCCAAAAATGCCACGCTTTGCCAAACGTAGCCCAGGCGATGGTGATGGAAAATAGCACCAACAACACGCCAACGCGCTTCCGGCCCTTAAATACGGTTGCAAAAGAGGGGAAGGGAATACGGCTTACCATCAGCAATCCACAGATGAGGACGATGCCCATGAGCCAACTGGCTGGCAGTGACGTGGTCAGAATGGTCATGTTGGATACGACAGCTACGGCCAACGTGGCACCGGCGGAGGAAATGGTGAGTCCCGTGGAGTCGGCTCGACCACTTGCTTTGGCCGGCAGCAAATTAAAGCGTGCCAGCCGATATGCGCCTGCCAAGGCAAAGAAGACGCAAAGTATGCCAATGAGGGTTGTCGAGGCGACCTCTGCCAAATAAAGGTACATGAAGGCCAGGACTGTCGGTGCGGTGCCCAGGCTAACCATATCGACAAGGGAGTCAAGCTGAAGCCCAAATTCCGAACCGGCGTTGAAGTAACGAGCCGACGCCCCATCGAATAAATCCAGGATGTAGCTGGCCAGAATAAGGATGCTGGCAACGACAAGCTCCCCGGTGGCGGCCAGCAAAATTGAGACAATGCCACAGGTGAGTGAAATGAAGGTAATGCCGTTGGGGATGAGGTATCGATATCGACTATTCATGAGCTTTTTGTAATTGGGCAATGGGTGTGATGCCACCAATCACTTTGTCGCCTACCTTGATAAGCATGTTGGCGGTGGGGGGCAAGAACAAATCGACGCGGGAGCTAAAGCGGATGAGGCCGAAGCGTTGGCCCGTCTGTACCGCGTCGCCTGGTTTTAGATAGTTAAGGCAGCGACGCGCTAAAATGCCTGCAATCTGTTTGGTAAGGATACGGCCGTATCCCTCGGACTCTGTCACCATGGCAATAAATTCGTTCACTTCCGACGCTTCTGGACGGAATGCCTGCAAAAACTTACCCGGTTGATGCTGCACCAGGGTCACTTTGCCCTTCAGCGGTACGCGCTGCACATGCACATCGGTAATGTCCAGAAACATGCTTAGGCGAATGACCTCTGCCTGTAAAAAGCGGCTTTCAGTCATCGTGGTAATTTCTACTACTTCGCCATCGCCAGGGCCAACAACCAAGCCGGGTTTGGCTGCAATTGTTCGGTTGGGATCGCGGAAAAAGTAGAGAATGAGTAGCCAGAGGAAAGATGCCAGCAGCAGAAACAAGCCCGCAGCCCAATTGGTAAACTGAAACCAGAGGAAAACGGCCGTTGCCCATAAAATCGTAAACAAAATAATCGTACCGCCGCCACCTTCCGCAAAAGGCCAGGCACGATCGCTTCCATAGTGTGTCATCGTGGCGGCATTGTAGCATTGCCCCCAGACAGGGGCAAGACAGGCGTGCCCGCTTTAGGTTTGGGGCGGGTCATTGGCCCCGGCGCCGCACTGCAGAAGTTGAGGGAAGTTTGGCACCGTGAGCGGTTGGCCCCTTATTTCCGCAGGGAAGTAGGGAAATCATGGGCAAAACATCGTTCGTCCTTCATGCGGCCGTTTGGTAAACTTGCCCCCATGGTCAAACAGAAATCAACTTTTATTTGGGTCGGGATGGTGGCGCTGCTGGTGGTGATTGTGGCCGTTTTTCTCGGCAACCGCTTACTGAATGGTGACAGCAGTTTGCTGCGCAATGTTCAGGTAGATAAGGCGGAAATTAGTCCGAATGCTGATGGTGACAGTGACGCAACCACAATTCAGTACGAAATTTCTCGCAATGCTACTGTGGCCATCTATTTTGAGAATGAAGCAGGGGATCGCTTTTATTTCCGTCAGGGCAAGCCGCGTGGTGCCGGAGAGTACCGGGTGACGTTTAGCGGTGTGGTAGATCCGTACACCTTGCCAGATGAGCAGGTGGAAGGCGAAATCTTAGCCCGGTTGCTGCAAGACGGCCGTTACACGTGGACCGTTAGCGCTACTGACGAAAACAACCAGACCGAAACGCAGCAAGGGGAACTCATCATTTCCGAGGCTGATTCTGTACTGCCCGACATTCAGCACTTCACGCTGGACAAAACGGTCTTTACCCCAAATCGGGACGGTATCGATGACCGGGTGCAGCCGCAATTTTATCTGGCCAAGGATGTGGAGCAGGTCCGTGTCTTTTTGCAGTTGCCAGATGGCAGTGAGGAACGCATCAGCGAGTTTGAACAGGTCGTTGTGCCCAATGCCGAAGGCTGGCATTATTACGATTATGAGGGAGGGGTGGACAACGGCGCCACGCCGCCGCCGGATGGCACCTATCCCATTGTGGTCATTGCCCAGGATTTGGAAGGTCAGCAGGTCCAGGTAGAGCAGGAGCTGACGATTCAGTTTGGTGGCGTACCGCGACTGCGCATCGTCTCCCCCCCGGCTGGAGATACGGTAACCTGGGCGTCAACGGCCGTTCCCCTGTGTGGCGTTCTGTCCTTTAGCGTGTCAGTCGAAAACTACGGGACGACGCCCGTCCGCACCAGTGGGCCGCCGCCCGGCACCATGTATGATTCCGACTGGAATTACAATACGCTAGGCTGGTTTACCAAACCGGGCGTGTTTCGTTTAGGGATTGGCTTTGAAAATGAACTCACCAACTACCCGTTTCGCTGGGCCATTGGCAGCGCCGACGAGCTGGAAGTGATCGATGGTTACACCTATCTAATGCCAGGTGAGCGGGCCACAATCACGGGCAGTATTCGCATGATTGATGATTTCGGGGATCGTAATCCGCAAACCGTTTGGGCTGGGCTTATTCATGAAGATGTGGAGGTCGTGCGGTTTAATGAGCGAGCTGGCCCGCGCGCCATCACAGTAAATATGCCCGATGAGGCCAATCGGCCAGAATGTGAACCTCGCGAGGTCCCAGCATTTCCTGAAACGGGAGATTGATTGGTTTCCGCATAACCGCCTTGTCCTGACATTGAAATGTCCTGCCACAGCGCGTGACGGTTTTTTAGCAGTTGGCTTAGCCGTCGCTTAACCCGCAGCCATTTTTATTGGCGGGCGGTCTGCGACGCGGTAAACTACAAAAGTTAACAGGAGGTTGCCCAACTCGATGTGGCAGCCTCTTTTTTTGGACTTGTGAGATGGAACGAATTTGGGGTTTGCTGATTCCGTTTTTGTGGCTGTTGGTAGCCTGTGCAGCGCCGCCCACGGTGGTGGAGGTGACGCGTTTGGTGCCGGGCGAAACGGCCGTCTCTACGCCCGCATCTATCGAAGTCGAGGTCACTCGCGTGGTGACCGAAACCGTGACCATCGTTGTCGAACAGCCGGTTGTGCAAGAGCGACCGTCGCCCGGTTCGGCGGAACGGCCGTTTCATCTGTTGTTTACCCCTGTGGTAGATACGGCCGTTATCAGCAGCCGCGCCCAGGTTTTGGCCGAATGGCTTATGCAGCAAACCGGCCAGCAGTTCCAGGTTGGCATTGTTGATAATGAACAGCTGCTTATCGACCTGATGTGCAGGGCACCCGAAGAAACGATCGGCTTTTTGTCGGCGATGGGCGTGGCGTTGGCTGAGCAGCTGTGTGGCGTGCAGGTGGTGAGTACGGCCGTACAAAATAATGGCCTCAGTTGGCAGGCCGGCATGATTGTGATTCGCAACGACAGCGACATCGAAACACTGGCTGATTTGGACGGCAAACGCTGGGCCATCCCGGATGAGACAAGCCTGGCCACGGCCTGGTATTTTCGCGCCCTGTTTGCAGCAGAAGGCATTGAGCCAGCCGAAAGCGTGATCGTTCCCGGCGACAACACTGCCATGCTGGCGGTTTTTAATGGCGAGGTTGACTTTGCCACGGGCACCTATCTGCCGCCAATCTTGCCCTTTTCGGCAGCGGAATGGGAATTTGGGCAGGATGATCCTGAACTGTGGCAACAAACCGGCGTGTCGCCCAGCCGCAGCGGGATTGGGTTTGTGGTGGTAAACGGCCGTCCAGAAAATGGTGGCTATCGCGTACGGGATGCCCGTTCTGGCGTTTTTGACACCGCACGCACCATTTTTGATGAGACGCGCATCTTGACTTTAAGTGCCGCCATCCCGGCAGACTCGGTGACCGTGAGCGGCGACATTCCTTTTGGCCTGGCGCAGCAGCTGGGGCCGTTGCTCACGGAGTTTGGCGGCTCGGCGTTGTGCGCAGATTCATTGTGTGCCGCAGATTTTTATGAGTGGACTGGCTTGGAAGCGGCCGTTTCTATGAATTATGAACCACTCCATTTCATCATTGCCACGCTGGGTTGGCCAGATGAAGACCTTTTACTAACTGAGTAATTACCTTTTATAAAGAGGATGGGGATAAGTGCAGATTAAAGCAAAATAATCTGCGTCCCATTCAGGTTTTTATGATTGATGTCGCCATTGTTATTGTGAGTTGGAATGTGCGCGATTATTTGGTGCAGTGTCTGCGCTCGGTGTTTGCAGATTTGCAGCGTTCCCGGTTGCGCGGCGAAGTGTGGGTCGTGGACAATGCTTCAACCGACGGTACGGCCGATCTGGTGCGCTCACTCTTTCCCAATGTTCACCTCATTGCCAATACAAGTAATCCTGGCTTTGGTGCAGCCAATAACCAGGGAATGGCGGCCGCGAAGCCCCACGCGCCACGTTACTTCTTCTTGCTCAATCCCGACACAAAGTTGCAGCCGGGCGCGCTCTTTGCCCTGATCAGTGCGCTGGAAGATAATCCTGATGGCGGCATGGCCGGGGCGCGACTCGTTTATGGCGACGGCCGTTTTCAACATAGTGCTTTTTACTTTCCCGGCCTGCGGCAGCTGGCATTTGATCTGTTTCCGCTGCCTGCCCGTTTATACGAAAGCCGCTGGAACGGCCGTTATCCACAGGCGTGG
>CBDUOF010000115.1:0-14117 GCA_965368765.1 uncultured Anaerolineae bacterium
AAAAGCCCTGCGCCAAGCGGGTGCAGAAGCGTTGGCCTTTGACATCATCATCGCCTCAGGGCCAAACAGCGCTTTACCCCACCATCATCCGGGCACTCGCCGCTTGCAGGCTGGCGACCCGCTTATTGTGGATATGGGGGCGCAGGTCGATGGCTACAAAAGCGATCTGACACGTTCCTTTTACCTTGGGGCGAAGGCTTCGGCTCGTTACTCTGAACTGTATCAGTTGGTGCTGCGGGCACAAACGGCCGTTTTCCAAGACGTGAAACCAGGGATGAGCCTTCAAGCCGTCGACGCTCTGGCGCGAGACGTGTTCGCCAGAGCCGCGCACGCCGATCACTTTGGCCACGGGCTGGGGCACGGGCTAGGGCTAGACATTCACGAAGACCCGTTCCTTTCACCACGCGCCTCTGAAGAAGATACCATTGAAGTTGGGATGATTGTCACCATCGAGCCTGGCTGCTATATTCCAGATTATGGCGGTATCCGCCTGGAAGATCTGGCTCGGGTGACCTCTGATGGCCTCGTGTCTCTGAGTCATTGCCCCAAACAGGCACCGGGCATAAGCATTCAGTAACGAAAGAAAGTTCATGGACGGTGCCCCACGACCCGGAATGAAACCCTTAGCCCGATTTGGTTAATCGGGTTTTAACTTACCAATTCGATTCACACAGGAGCATAAATTGCCAGAAAACAGTTTACGCGAGCAAATAGATCAGCTAAAGCAAAAATTACAGCAAGTTGAATCCCTCTCAAACAAAGACCAGCGGCTCTTGAGAGAGCTAGACGCGCACATTGACGCTGTCCTGGATCCGTCAAAATCAGACAACAACAAAACATTAAAGGCGCGTCTGGAAGCAACCCTGGCTGCCCTAGAAGCAGATTATCCTGTACTCACGACAACAATTAACAATGCCCTTGCGGCCTTGAGCAACATGGGAATCTGAATCAAAAACAGCTAAGGCAAGAAAATGCCAGCTTACACAACGCTGCTTAGCAAAAAAACGGTTGCGCAAGCCGAGCGATATCACCAGGCATTGCAGGGTGGCCTGCCAGCTGGAAGCTATCTCCAGAAACGGTTAGCCAACCTGGATTTAGCCCAGCTGACGGTGGAGCAACTGCTTGAGCAACTGGTTCGAACAAAAATCCCCCAAATCTTTGCTGAAAGCGCGGTAGTGGGCGATGGCTCTGACTGGAATCTCACCGAGCTGGGGCTGCTAGGCGACATTGCCCTTGCCGCACCGGTAACTATTTTTGACAACGGCCGTCACGCCAGCCCCGCCATTCACAATCCACCCTTCACCGGAATGCTGCTGTTTATACCGGGGGCGCTGCTGCGAAACGGCCGTTCCCACACCCCCGCCGATTGGGATGAAGTTGTAAACGCAGATGGCCAAATTAATGAGGCAGCATACTTTCAACTTTATGAGCGACGCCTCCTGCCTTCATTTTTGTACATGAATGAGGTGATGCAGCAGCGTGGCAAACAAGCGTTCATCACCGTGCCTGGACTGGGCTGTGGCCTGTTTGCTGGACCTTTTCAAGGACAGTTGGGTGAACAGCTAAAGCGAACCTTGCACGCCTTTGTGCTCAAACATACGTCGGCATTTACACACATTCGCGCCGTTTACTACGATCCGTACCAGGAATGCCAGAATGAACGCTTTGAACTAAACGGGACCACGCTGTTGGTACGGCCGTTAACCCACGGCAACGAAACCAAACCCCAGCTCTGCCAGCCCATCGCTTACGAGGAAGCCGGTGACGATTTTTCCAACTGTGAGCTTGTCAGCGTGGTTGCCTGGGATCACGTATCCTGGCCAGGAAACGATTTTTATATCGGTGCAAGAGCAACGGATGATGGGGTGAAGGGAGCCGCAACAGATATTACGGCCGTACTGACCGGCATTCCCGGCAGCTACAATTCGCAAATATACCAATACGAACCTCCGGCCAATTATCAAAACTGGAATGAGGTTGTGGCAGGCAATCGCCTTGAACTTGAATTTACAACAACGAAGGCAATTTACCCGCCTTCATAGCGCTTACTCAGCGTCCTCTGGCTCTCTGTCGCTGCTCTTGTTCACGCCGTTCATCTGAACAAAGAGTGAACCGGCGCCAACGGCTACCCCAATCGCGACCCCGATGGCCAGCCCTGCACCCACATTGTCGATTGCCGCCCCAACGGCCGTACCAATCCCCACCCCCAGAGCGGTAAAAACGCCGAACAACATCACTATTTTTTGCTTTTCTTGGTCCATTTGCTGCTCCTTCTATCTTCACTATTTGAAGGCCGATCATTTAGCAACTGCGCATAAATTGTTAGAAACCGGGGCACCACGACCCGCCAATCGTACTGCTGGGCAAATTGCTGCGCCGCCTGCCCCAGCCGCTGCCGCTCCTCGGGATTGTTGAGCAGCTGCAAAACGGCCGTTGCCATTCCCGCCGCCTCATCAATCATCACCAGCTCGCGGTTGTGCTGAACCGGAAAGCCTTCTGCGCCAACGGCCGTACTTACCACAGCCTTACCCGCCGCCATGGCCTCAATTAGCTTGAGCCGCGTACCACTGCCTACACGAAATGGCATGATGAACAGCTTGCCGCCTGCCAGGTAAGGCTCAACGCGCGCCACCCACCCCGTCAACGTGATTCCAGGCTGATCGCGCAGCCGCTCAAGGCGGGCATGCGGTTTCTGACCAACGATAGTAAATGTCGTAGACGGCCGTTCCTGCCGAATCCTGGGCCAGATTTCATCAGCAAACCAGAGCACAGCATCCACATTGGGCCGATAATCCATCTTGCCGCTAAACACGATGTCGCTGGAAATGGCGTCCGATTTATCCAGCTGAAACTGTTGAACGTCCAGGCTGTTGGGAATGGTAGTAACGGAACCCTTTTTACCCGTGAGCTTTTCCAAATAAACCTTGTCGGTGTCGGATACGGCCGTTACCCAATCTGCCTGCGTACAGATCCAGCGCTCAAATTTGTGCAGCCGACGCACCTGTTCAGCAGAGTAAGCGGCGGCTACCCAACGGCGCGGCTGCCGCAAATCGGTCAGGAAGTTACGCCGCTGCAGCTCCGTTTCCGCATTGTGATCATCAAATACAATCTTGCTGCCTGGGCTACCGTGGCGAATGGTTGGCAGATACCGGGCCAGCTCAATTCCTTCAATTTGTACGACATCAAATTGCTCCGCCTGAAGCATTTGTAGCAACCGCACGTTAAATGCCTGACTGAAAAGGCGATGGGCCATATCCGGGCGGCGGGTAGCCAGCAGCTGCTGCAGTCGCTTGCCGGTGGTGCGCTGCGGTACGGGCACGGTTTCAATTCGCCGACAAAGGGCGGTTAAGGGGCCAATTTTGGCGGGAACGGCCGTTTGTCCCGGCTCCAAAAAGCTCAACAACGACACGTCACACGCCTGGGCCAACCCTTTAATAATGTGAAAATTACGCAGGCTGGTTCCCTGGTGTGCAGGATACGGCAGTTGGGGCGTCAACAGAAGTACATTCATAGTCAAAACGGGATATACCACATGCAAAAAAAGAGAAAGATTATTGCATCTCTTGATGCTCGTGACGGCTACAAAACACCTTTATAAATACCCACTGTCATCTTTGCTGCTTTTGGCCAGGAGAACGTTTTTGCCTGAGCATAGCCACGCGCGATCATCTTTTGGCGGAGGGCGCTGTCTGTAAGGACTCGGCATAAAGCATCGGTCCAAACGGATTCATCATCCAGCGGCAGCTGCAGCCCCGCCTCGCCCGCTACCTCCGGCAGTGAGCCACGATTGCTCACAATGACTGGGCAACCGCAGTGCATAGCCTCCAGGGCAGGCAAGCCAAAGCCCTCATAATGGGAGGGGGTCACCAATACGGCAGCCGCATGGTAAAGATGAGCCAGCTGTTCGTCAAAAATTCCCGTCAGGTGGCGCACCTGATTTTGCAGACCCAGCTCCGCAACAGTGATGAACACTTCTTCATTCAGCCAGCCCTTGCCGCCAACCAGAATTAAAGGCACATCAATCTCACCCTGCTTCAACAGCTCATCATAAGCCCGGATGAGAAAAGGAAGGTTCTTGCGCGGCTCCAGGGTGCCCACAAACAGAATAAAATCGCGGGGCAGGTCATATTTTTGTAAGGTGGCGGTAACGGCCGTTTCTTCATACGCCCGCTCATACAACGGATTGGCGGCCAAATGCACCGTCGTGATTTTTTCAGGCGGCACGCGCAGTTGCTCAATGAGATCGTGCCGCGTAGCGTCACTGTCTGCCGAGATATGGTCAGCCGCATCAACCGCTCGCTCAATCTGGTTGGCATAGTAGCGCATACTGTCCTGAGTTAAAAATTGGGGATAAAAGATAAAGTTTAGATCATGAACCGTTATGACCTTTCGCCTTCCGCCCCACTGCGGCGGAATAAAATCTGGACTGTGCAGCACATCGAGCTGATGGGGCAGCAGTTCCAACCCCAGCACCAGGCGCTCCAGCTTGTGGTGGCAGGGGGTCCATACATTTTTGCGTTGAAAGTTCGTTGCAGCGGGGGTGTAGGAACGGCCGTCTCGCCGCATGTGAAATAGTGAATACTGGTTCTCCTGATCCGCTGCCGCCAGCGCAGGGAGCAAATGCAAAATGTATTGGCTAATCCCCCCCATCTGGTAAAACGGCAGACGAACATCAATTCCGATATGCATAACCAGATTATACCGCTTTTCCCGATTGCCAATTACCTTTAACCGCCACTTCTGATTACTGATTCCTAAACAACATGCCTTACCACTCGCCCACTCTTGCCAGCCAAGTTATAATGTTCCCAAGACAGCACAAAACATCTGCGTGCGCACTATGCGTAAATCTGTGAAACTTGCGGATTAAACCTGTGCAGGAGAACAGCTATGGCAAACAACGGCGCATCTGCCCAAACCGAACAGACCCTCCGCGATTTGCAAAGTCGGCTTGATTGGCTTGATGAAGAACGACGCAAGCAAACGCGCAAAATCACGGATCTAGAGCAAAAACTTACCTTGCAAGAGCGGGAAATTGCCGGGCGTGAACAACGCATCCAGGATTTGGAGCGGCAGCTTTCCAGCACCAATGCCCAACTCGGCCGCATTCCCAAGGTTGATATTCAGCTGGCACAGTTCAAAGATGAAATTGTGCAAATGATTGAGCAATATGACCAGCGGCGTATCCAGTCAGAAGCCGAAATGGACCGACTGCGCCGCGTGGAGCAGGAAGGCAGTGCCCGCGAATTAGCCGACCTGCGTAAAGACATTGGCAACATCCCACAGCTGCAAAATGATATGGAGCTGCGCATCTCTGAAGAGGCTCGTTTGGCCAATATGATTGGGCAACAGAAGGTCAAAATTGACGCGCTGAAAAATCAGTTGGAAGGCTGGGATAGCAATTTTGCCTTCCTTGAAGAAAAAGAGAAGCATAACAACCGCAACATTGCTGATCTACAAACGGCCGTTGTCGAAATTAACAAGCGCTGGGAACACATTTATAGCCGGCTGGACACCAGCAACAGTGCCATCCTTCGGCTGGAAAACAGCCTACAGGGCATAAACGAAAAGCAAAACCAGGTTCAGGAAAGCACCAAGAACTGGATGGAACAAGTTCAAATTGGCGAATATGAGCGCAACCAGCGGTTGGAAGGCTGGCGACGCGTTCTGGAAGAGCAAGAAGACAATATCGAACGGTTTAACAAAGAGTTTGTCAAATTCTCCGACATGTACAAAGAAGCTCAAATGGCCGTTCAGACGCTTAGCGGCTGGCAAGAAGAGATTGAAAAGCAGCAGCGCGAGGCCTCCGAGATTTTGCGCGTGGAAACGGGCCGGATGCAGTCGCGTTGGGACGACTTCCGCCATGAAAACGACAAGCGTTGGAAAAGCCAGGGTGTCGATGCAGAACAGCGCTGGAACAACGTGAACCGGCACGAGCGAGAAGTTCGCGAAATGATCGATCTTATTGAAGACAAAATCAGCAAGCTGGAGCAAGAAAAGGAAGTGCTGTGGCGGGTACAAACAGCCCAGTCAGACGCGCTCAAACAGTTCCCTCGCATGTGGCTGGAAGAAGTAGAAAAGGCAATCTCCCAAAACCCCAATCGCCGACGCCAGCCTGCGCTGGTTCCCGTGCGTGAAGAGTTCGACTAAAGAATATTAGACTGGAGATTAGAGATTGGGTGATTTAATCTCTAATCTCCAGTCTTCAATCCCCTTCCCCTATGTATGTGATTGGCACCGCCGGGCATGTAGACCACGGCAAATCCACCCTCGTCGAAGCGCTCACCGGCATTGATCCCGACCGTTTAGCAGAAGAAAAAGCACGTGAAATGACCATTGACCTGGGGTTTGCCTGGCTCCAGTTGGGTGATGCCTCTAGCCAGGACGAGGTCGGCGTGGTGGACGTGCCGGGGCATCGAGATTTCATCGAAAATATGCTGGCGGGCGTGGGCGGCATTGATGTGGCGTTGTTTGTTGTCGCGGCAGATGAAGGGGTGATGCCCCAAACGCGGGAGCATTTGGCAATTCTTGATTTGCTGGAAGTACGTGGCGGGGTCGTGGCGCTCACCAAAACCGATCTCGTAGCCGATGACCCGGATTGGCTGGAACTGGTGACGCTGGACGTCGGCGAGGCGCTGCAAGGGACAGTCCTGGCAGATGCCCCCATCCTGCCCGTATCCGCCAAAACCGGCGCGGGCATTGCCGAGCTAAAGCAGGTGCTGTGGCAAAAATTGGCGGCTTCCCCACCCCGCCCAGACAACGGCCGTCCCCGCCTCTCTATCGACCGTATTTTTTCATTGGCAGGGTTTGGCACCGTGGTCACGGGGACGCTGATAGACGGCCGTTTCCACATTGGCGACACCGTAGAAATTCAGCCATCTGGCCTAAAGGGGCGCATTCGCGGTCTGCAAACTCACAAAACCAAGCTCGACGTCGCCCGCCCTGGCAGCCGCGTGGCCATCAACCTCACCGGCATCGACCGGGACGAACTGGCACGTGGCAACATTGTTGCCGCGCCAGGCGTCATTGGCCACACCATTTTGTTTGATGCAGCCTACCGCCATCTGCCGCAAGCCACTGCGCCGCTAAAACACAACATGGCGGTGAAGCTGTTTGTGGGGGCGGCCGAACTGCAGGCGCGGGTACGCTTGATTGGCAGCGAAAAGATCGAGCCGGGGCAAACCGGCTGGCTGCAACTGGCCACCTCAGCGCCGGTGGCCGTCACGCGCGGCGATCGCTTCATTTTGCGACGGCCGTCTCCCGGCGAGACAATGGGCGGTGGGCGCGTCCTGGATCCAAACCCAGGGCGTCGTCATCGTCGCTTCCGTCCGGAATCGATCGAGCGGCTCAAAACGCTCACGCAGGGCACGCCAGCAGAACTGCTGCTGCAAACGGTGCAGCGGCTGGAGCCAACCTCTGAGCAAGCAGTGCTGCAAACGGTGGGACTGGATCAGGCAACGGCCGTTGCCGCTCTGGCAGAACTTATAGAAAGTGGTCAAATTGTTCAGCTAGAGAAACAGCTCATTTCCCAGGCGGGCTGGCAAACGCTGGTCAGTCAGCTCACCAGGCTGGTGGCTGACTTTCACCAAAGCTATCCGCTGCGGCTGGGCATCTCTCGCGAGGAGTTACGCAGTCGGCTCAAGTTGAAAGCGGCCGTCTTTAATCCGCTCATGGCCCAGGCGGCCAGCGACAACTTGCTGACGGAAGCCGGCGCGTTGGTCCATGAACCAAGCCACGAGGTGCGCTTTTCCGCCGTCCAGCAGGCCAAAATTGATGATCTCCTACGGCAGTTTGGCCGATTGGGGATCAATTCTCCCAGCGTGAAAGAGGCGAAGACGGCCGTAGGCGATGACGTCTACTTTGCCCTGGTTGATCTGAGAACGCTGCGCCCAATCTCAGCCGACGTGGTATACGATCAGGCCACGTATGAGCAACTCATCGACAAGCTAATGGGCCACGTCAAAGCAAAAGAAAGCATCAACGCCGCTGAAGCGCGTGATCTGCTAGGCACCAGCCGCAAATATGCCATCGCCCTGCTAGAGCATTTGGATGAACGTCGCCTCACCCGCCGTGTCGGTGATGACCGGGTGCCATTTTAACATTTTTTGGGGTGATACGGCCCCGTACTGTCATTCCCGCAAAGGCGGGAATCCACAAAACCTAGACTTCTGCCTTCGTGGGAGTCACATAGACTGGAGCAAATAATGGAATACAGACAGCTAGGCAATTCAGGCGTGCGCGTCTCGGTTATTGGGATGGGCACCAATCAATTTGGCAACAAAGTGGATCAGGCAGGCGTGAACAATGTGCTGGACGCCGCGCTGGATATGGGCATTAACTTCATCGACACGGCCGATGTCTACACCGGCAGCGAATCGGAAACAACGCTGGGCCATGCGCTCAATGGGCGCTGGGACAAGTTTGTCTTGGCAACCAAGGTCTACTTCAAGATGGGCGATGGCCCCAACGATTACGGCGCCTCCCGCTACCACATCATGAATGGCGTGGAGGCCAGCCTGCGTCGCCTGCAGTCCGACCATATCGACCTGTACCAGATGCACCGCTGGGACACCCACACCCCCATCGAGGAGACCATGCGAGCCCTGGACGATTTGGTGAGCAGTGGCAAGGTGCGCTACATCGGCGCCTCAGCGTATGCGGCGTGGCAGCTGGCCCAGGCAAACTTGTTAGCCGAGATGCGTGGTTGGGCAAAATTCGTCACGGTACAGTCTCACTACCACATGCTGGAACGCGAGGTAGAAAAAGAGGTGATTCCCTTCTGCCAGGCAGACAATGTGGGCTTTATTCCCTATTTTCCCCTGGCAGGCGGCTTTCTGACGGGCAAATACACCCGCGAGGCAGGCGCACCGGAAGGGTCGCGGGGCGAATCAAGCCAATACGTGCAGGGCTACATGACGGATACCAACTACACGAAGGTGGAAAAAATGGCGGCCTGGGCACAGGAACGCGAGCACACGATGGCTGAGCTGGCCCATGCCTGGCTGCTGGCCCAACCGCAAGTCTGCTCCGTCATTTCTGGCCTGACGCGGCTGGAACATTTGCAGCAAAATGCCAAAGCCGCCGATTGGCAGCTTTCGGCCGAAGAAGTTGGCGATATCAACGAAATTTTGGCGGCGTAAATAACAACAGAAACCGATCTCAATTTGGAGATCGCCAATTTATACAACGAAATCAATGAATGCAAGGTGATGAGAAAAATCAGGCGCTTTGCCAAATTGTGTAGATTGATATTAGGCTCGGTTCTTTCATCCTGCGCAAATAATGGGAAGCCATAGATGCCAAAAATTGGTAAGGAAATCGAAACAGCAGAAATAGAAATCGAAGGGCAGAAAATCAACTACACATTGTCCGGCAATGGGGAGCCCTCAATCGTATTTCTAAACGGCCATCGTACTCCGCTTACAAGTTGGGGTGAAGTGATATCACGTGTATCCGAAATGGGTACGGTGCTAGCCTACGATCGCCTTGATACTGGGGGTAGTGGAAAATCATCAAATCCGCAGGATGGTGATACGATTCTTTCTACATTGAATTCTTTGTTGGAAACAGTAGATTTAAGTCCTCCATACATTTTAGTAGCCCATTCCTTGGGCGGTCTATATGCCAATTTGTATGCACGTCGCTATCCCGACAATATTGGGGCGGTCGTTTTTGTTGAAGCTGGTCATCCGAGTGAGGCTCATGAATATGCAGAACAACAGAAGTCAAGTTCTGGCCTTTTCGGAAAACTAGTGAGCATGTTTACACCCGGTTTTAGAAAAGACCCTAATTCAGAATTTAACAATGTAGACACTACAGTTAGTCAGATTAATAGTGCTCCGAAGTTCCCGAATAAAAATGTAGTAGTCATAACCGGAGGTACAAAAATGCCATTTGTACCCAAAGATACCTTCAATACACATTTGAGATGGCAGAAGAAATTGGCGGCGCTAAGCATATCTGGGTATCAAGTAATGGCAGAAAGAAGTGGACATACCCCACAAATTAGTGAGCCGGATATAGTTGTTCAGGTTATTGCTAAAGCTGCTGAAGCGCTGAGGCAAAAATGTTTCAAATAATACTTTTGGATTGACGCTCCTTATTTTATGAATCCCACCAATAAACCATCTATACCTTTTCCACTGGCCATCGCACAAATGCCGATCACGGGAGATGCTCGCCAAAATGGCTCAGCGATACGTGTATTAATGCGCGACGCTGCAGTTCGAAAAGCACGCTTAATCCAATTTCCTGAAGGAACCCTCACAGGCTATGCTAAAAATCCAATTCAAAGTTGGGCTGAGGTTAATTGGGATCATGTGCGCGCCGAATTAAAAAGCATTATGGAGTTAGCAAAACAACTTAAGCTTTGGGTCGTGCTTGGTTCCGCTCATCCTCTGACCCCACCGCAGTGGCCTCACAATAGTTTGTATATTATCTCAGATGAAGGAAGACTTATTACGCGTTACGACAAACGTATTTGCTCTTATACCGAGACTACTAAGTTTTATACGCCGGGTACCGAGGCTATTATATTTGAGGTAGATGGCTTTACATTTGGCTGTTTAATTTGTGTTGAGATCAATTTCCCAACGCTGTTTATTGAATACGGAAAGCTTGGGATAGATTGTTTACTACTTTCGTCTTACCCTATTGATAAAGTTTTCTATACAAAAACTCAAGCCCATGCTGGAATTCACAATTTCTGGATTGGTTTATCTGTGCCTACAGAGTGTGCGCATCTCATGAGAGCAGGCTTAATTGGCCCTAATGGTCTATCCGTGGCTGAAGTTGAAACAGATCACGGTGTAGTGGTTGCGAATCTTGATATATCTGCACCACAATATGAGATTGCTTTGAAATATGCACGTCCTTGGAGAGCTAGCGCTTTGGACGATTTCAGTAAAGGTCGATTGGTTTTAGACTCACGATCTACCAATCGAATTTCCATTTAAATCAATTAAGAAGGCATTCTAAATTGTCCACAACAAGGTCACCTAGATTTCGATCTTGTTTGTTACAATTTTTGACCTTTGCACAAAGTCTAGAAATTCATAAAGCAGTTAATTGGGGGAATATGATTTGCTAACCAGAGGCCTAAAAAAGGCTCCACCTGACCTACGGCCGTTCATCAACGACCTTAACCACGCGCGGGCCACATTTAGGAGAGTGATTGACGAAGCTAGGGCGCTGGTTTTTCAACGGGAAGCGGCAAGGGAGACGGCCGTTTCCCCCCAAACCTCAACACACATGCCAAACATGATTCATTTGGACTAGTAAGCAACTAATTGTATATGTTAAACTAATTTCATGACTGCGGATAAGGAGCTAGCAAGCGAGTCAGCGACTGGCTTTGAGGATGTAAAAAAGTACATTCATCAGAATACGGATCAACTATTGGATCGCGAGCATCTAGCAAACATGGCGGGGTACTCCCTCCCTCACTTTCATCGCATTTTCACAGCAGAAATAGGTGAGAACATTGCTGCCTATATACGACGAATTCGCATGGAACGCGCAGCGCAAAAGCTTTTGCACGGCGCTGCCGATTTAACTCAAGTAGCAATGGCCGCTGGATATCAAAGCCATGCCGCGTTTAGCAAGGCATTTAGACAACGTTTCGGCTACACGCCTAGCCAGTTCCGCAAGTTAAACTTCATGCTCGCTTTAGAAACAATACGGATTGGAAAACCACATGATAAAAATAAAGCTATCTAGTGTATCGATTGACGATTACGAAAAGGCTCTGCACTTTTATACAAAAATAGTGGGTTTTGTGAAGAAGCACGATATCCCGCTTGGGAATGGCGACCGCTGGATTACAGTTGTATCTCCCGCCGATAAAAACGGCACAGAGCTATTGCTGGAACCCAACGCAGAATATCCAGCAATGAAAGCGCTTAAAAAAGCGTTGGTTAGCGATGGTATTCCATTTACGGCATTTGAAGTTGATGACATTCAAGCAGAATATGAGCGCATGAAGGGTCTGGGCGTAACATTTACGATGGGGCCAACCAATGTCGGCGAATCAACCATTGCCACATTTGACGATACCTGCGGCAACCTGATACAGATTTATGAGGTAAATGCTTCTTAGGAGCAAACAGCAAAACCTACGTAAAACCTTGGTGAACCTGCCTATAATAATCTTTGTCTAAATCCAAAATTTCATCGTAACATCACGATGTACTCATTCAACGGGACTATATTATGACACTCTCTCCAAAAGCTCAGGAAGTTTATTCCCAAATCAATGGTGACAATCTAAAGCTTGGCGATCTCAGAAAAATTGCCAAAGAAATCAAAAAGGATCACGATCTGGCGATGGAACTCTGGTCAACTGGAGAGTTCCACCCACGGCTCCTGTCACTCTTGATCATGGACAAGAACCATCTCACGCAGGAGGTAATCAACCAGCTTGCCATAGAGATGTCCAGCCATGAGCTCGATCAGCGCAATCACCTGGCCGACTGGCTTTTGACCAATCAACTTTCAAAGTCAAAAAAGACCAAAGAGCTTATTGAAAATTGGGAGCATCATCCATCTCCGATGCTGCGGCGGATTTTCTGGTATTACCAGGCACGCTTGCGGTGGTTGGGCCAAACACCACCAGACAACACAGCAGACTTGCTTGCTTCGCTTGAGGGCAGGATGGCAACAGCGGAGCCTGAGGTGCAGTGGGCGATGAATTTCACTGCTGGGCAAATTGGTATTCATGAAGCCCCGTATCGTGAGCAGTGTATTGCATTAGGAGAGAGAATTGGCCTTTATAAAGGTGATCCGGTTCCGCGAAACTGTACCCCTGACTATCTACCAGAATTTATCGCAATTGAAGCGGCGAAGTTAGGTAAATAATCCCCCTTGCAGGATATAAAATTGAGGGTGATTGACAAAGCTTGAGCATCAATTAGGCAGCTCGGTACGCTCCAAAACGAGGGCAAACGGCCGTTCCAAATCCACCCCAGCCCGCACATGCAGCGTCGCAGGCGCATCTGGGGGCACAAAAACAACGTACGCCTGCTGGTCGCTAAAATTGGCGCAGGCCGGGGTTTCGGGGGGTGTATAGCCCAGGTAGAGGCATTGCAGCGCCAGTCCGTCGGGACTGCCATCCGTCACGGTGAGGCGCAGGCGAATACGGCCGTCTTCCACCGTCCCCAACCATTCCAACTGCGTCACGCGGGCAATGGCGTGCCCAATTTCCAGTGGCATGTCTACCGACCAAACGTCCCCTTCCTGATGGCCCGTCAAATCGGGCTGGAAAGCGATCTCGCGCGGCACCTCAGCCAGATCGATGGTTACAGTGGCGGTGACCGTGTGGGCATCGGCGGCAACGCCTTGCCAGGAAAGCAAGTCGTCTTGCCGCATCCCACCCGTGGCCGGATCAAACACACCCAGTCCGCCAGAGCGAAAGCTGGGAGGTATCACGCGCCCCTGATCATCCACCAGCGAATCGGGAAAGGTGGGGTAGCTGAGGGCTTGCTGGGGCGGGAACACGGTGGGGTCCATCCCCCAGACCGGATCAACCTGGGTGTTGAGGGTCATGGTCGTGCCAGTGGGGCGGAAATCGGCCGTGCGCACCGTTAGGGTAACGCCAAGTTGGGAATCGGCAGCCAGCGGCGGCTCAGTGACGGGTGCGCCGGGATAGAAAATGTGGAACTGTACAAAAATCTGACCTTGCGTCACGCTGACATAGTATTGATCGAGGTGGCTGTTGCTCCACATTTCGGTAGAGCGTTCCAGGTTGAGACGGCCGTTCAACTCCCATTCTCCACCAGAACATGGATCCACAAAATGATTGTGATTCACACTCCAATCAAGCTGGCATTCCTCTATCCCAACATCTACAGAATATTCGGGCGACACCGGGGAAAAGGCCATGAGCTTCCCATCCGGCGTGTGTACCAGCCAGAAGCTGCCAAATCGGTAGGGCGTCTCGCTGGGTGGATAGTTTTCCAGCGTCAAGGGGGAGTCAATCAGCGGATGTTCAACGTCACCCAGGTCAAGCACCGGCTCAGCGGGTTCCTCAGAATCCGGCGCATCGACAACCTCATTTGCTTGCTCGATGGCGATATGAGGCGGTGTTTCCATCACGCTGCTGAAAGGAGGCGCGGTTTGGG